>NZ_JAJEPR010000006.1:0-156839 GCF_020686945.1 Fusicatenibacter faecihominis
CTCTTTTGCTCTTTCGGATATTTTGCCATTCCGTACTTTTCTTCTGTATTTTATAACCATCACTAGGTGATAATATAGTAGAAATACTGAATGGGAATTATGATCCAATTCCATTGTGTTTATCACTCTTTTTCTTATATCGACTGATATGTATTTGCGAACTAATGTTCCTTTTCAGTATACTATATCAGGGGATAGAGAACAAGTGTTTCTTTTGTACTATAAGGACTTTTTTGAGCAGATATGCTCAGATGTGCAATTCATCTCACCACCTGAAGAGGTGGGAGAATTCTTGCTACATTTGTTAAAAGAATGAGTAAACATTTAGACATTGTTTGAACAAATCAATTTAAGAAGGACTACAAGCTGGCGATGAAACGTCATCTTGATATTGACCTTCTGGACAACATCATTCGCAAACTGGCAAGCAAGATGGGAACGCAAGATTCAAGGTTGCGGGAATGCCGATGAAGTACAGCTTTATTACCATCTTTTTGCTGAGCAAAATGTACTGCCTGCGGATATGCACGCGAATTGGCCGCACAAAATAAACGACCAGATAAATCGCAAGCGTCAAGGCCTGCCCGATGCCGGTTGCCAGCGCGGCGCCTTCGATTCCCATTTCAGGGAATGGACCATAGCCAAAAATCAAAACGGAGTCTAAGGCAATGTTTGTTATACACCCACACATCAAGCTGATCATGATTGTCTTCATGTTTCCTACAGTTTGGAATAGTTTCTCGAATGTAACATCAACAATGATAATCAATGTAAAATCGAACGCAATAACAGAATAGCGGACGCCAAGTTCAATCACTGTCTTGGATGAAGTGAACATTCCTAAAAAAAGCCGGCATCATTGTAATACAGCAGACTGTCATAACAACGCCGTGAATCATGGCAAGCACAAGTCCCTGCGTGGCAGCTTGATCTGCTTTTTTGTTATCTCCGGCGCCTAGATAGAAGGCGATCACTGCGTTGATTCCAACGCCAAATCCAATTCCAACAGCATTGATAAAATTTTGAACCGGGTAAACCAATGATAATGCCGTCATAGCTTCCTCGCTGATCTGCGCGACGAAAAGGCTGTCGATAATGTTGTATAGAGAAATTAACCAGCATGGATAAAATCAGCGGCAATACCGGTTTTTCTTTCATAAAAGTATCGTTCATCATTTCTCCTCCTTGGAACATGTTATAAGATATTTTTGTGGCGATGCCATGCCATTATTACGAGAGCAATGAGCATAGTGGCGGTTTCCGCAACAGGAAATGCAAGCCAGATTCCGTTCAGTTGGAATAATTTGTCCAGACACCATAAGGCAGGAACAAGGAAAAGCAGTTGTCTGCATAATTGAATCACTATACTGGAACCTACTTTTTCTGTCGCCTGAAAATAGGTGGAAATCATGGTAGAGAGACCGCAAAACAGATAGCTTGCCGCCATAATTCGCATAGCGGATATTCCAAAGGAGCGCATGGCTTCCGACGCTGTAAATAATTCCAAAAGCTGCGCCGGAAAGAAGTTGACGGTCAATGTTCCCAGTATCATCATACCGGAGACCAAAGCGGTTCCGTATCGGAAAGCGGAGTGCAGCCTATCTCTGTTTCCCGCACCGTAGTTAAACCGCATAATAGGCAAACAGCCCTGAATCAAGCCGTTTACTGTCATAACGATCAGTTGCTGCACTTTAAAATACGCACCGAAGAATGCAATCGCCGTATCGGAATACGCCACCAGAAACAGATTGACGAATGTCACCATAAACGAACTGAGGGCATTCATAATGAAAGATGGTAAGCCAAGGGCGAATATACGGGCAATCATCCACTTTTGTATATGAAATTCTTTGATCTTTATCCGCACTTTTTGCTTTTTGCCCAGCAGCAAGGCAAATGCCAAAATCATGGATAGCAAATAGCCCGCAACAGTAGCCACCGCAGCGCCACGGATTCCCATAGCTGGAAAAACACCAATACCGAAAATTAGGAGTGGGTCAAATACAAAATTAACGACCACTCCTGCAATCTGGAACCACATAGGAGCAATCATGTTCCCAGTAGCCTGTATCATCTTCTGGATTGCGATATGCACCATGTTGGGAATTTGCATGAACGAACATACGTTCATATAGGCAAGACTCAACTGATAAATTTCTTCATTATTGGTGAATGCCCCAAAGTAGGGTTTCATAATCAGTAATGACAGAAGATTGAGCAAAGCACCAATTCCAAAGGCCAGTAACAATCCATGTGTGACGGTAGTATTTGCCTCATCCTGCTTTTTCTCCCCAAGATACCCTGCAATCAGTACATTCACGCCAACGCCGATCCAGATAGATGTCGCATTCATCAAAGTTGTAATGGGAAACGACAGGGAAACCGCCGTCAAAGCATTTTCACTCAGCCGTGCTACAAACGCGCTGTCTATCAGATTATAGGAATATTGTAGAAACATGGAAATCAGCGGTGGTATCGACATTTGCCAGATGAGTTTTCCAACGGGCGCAACCGCCATTTTATTATTAGTCTGCATACTTTCCCTCTTCTCCACAAATTGTCCGGCGCAAAAAATTGCGCCGGACAGCGGGACATTAAATCCGAACAATATAGTTTTGTTTGCGTGCTGCGGGCTGACCGGCTTCCTGGGCCGGATAACCCAATGCAATCGCCCCGACGCCACGCAAGGTTTCCGGCAGCTTCCACTCTCGCAGGAGATCCTTGCCGCTTTCGCTGTCAAAAATCTCACGTTCCCGATGTACCCATACGGTTCCCAGGCCAAGGGCATGGGCAGCGAGCATCATATTTTCAAGGACGCAACTTCCGTCCTCAACATAAGTGCTTGCGGAGCCATCTGCCAAAACTAGGATCACGACAGGTGCGCCATAATAAGGGTCTGTGTTGCTCCCCATCACTTCTGCGTTTAGTTTTGCAATCTCCCGCCTATATTTGGGGTCTGTAATTGCAATGATGGTTGGAGATTGATGTCCTCCGCCAGTAGGAGCGTAAGTCCCTGCTTCCAGTACAGCCTCCAAAGCCTTGGAAGGGACAGGTTCCGATTTATATGCCCGTACACTACGGCGCGTCTTGATAAGAGACAAAAAATTTTTTTCCATACAGAATATAGTCCTCCATTCTGCTAATACTTCCGAGATACAGGCAACAAAAAAGCCACACAACTATCACAAGATAGCTGTGTGGCAAAAAGATGACCGAATCCGGAAAAGTCCACTAAAATTTTGCGTTTATTATTATAACGAACTTGAATGAGACTGTCAAGCATCAATCATTACGGAATTGTGGCGGCTACCTGTTGTTTTTTGTGTTACTTTATAGAAAAGCAAAAAAGGGCCGATAACCCGCGCAGCCTATTGGTCTGCGGATTATCGGCCCTGCGTCTATGCGTCCGGCACTCATATTATTATTTAATTTTAACCATGATAATCACCGGTTGCAGAATCCACTGCAACATAGGGGACAACCTTACCATCAATTTCTACATAGACCTGATATACACCATTACCTAAATCCTCGTAATGATCTGGTGTAACACCATAATTTTCCAGTAGACTTTTGTAAAGCGGACATTCGCAATCCGCTTCGCGATCTGTCAGTGGGATTTCCGTTCCAAAGACTTTGATTTTACTTCCATAGGTGTCCCGCAGCAAAGCAGCAATTTCTTTTGCAAAGTTGGTGCGGTTATCCACCACCGTCAGCAGGATACCGTCAATCTGGAGCTTTGGATTGATCTGCCGTTTCACCTTACTGACCGTAGATAGAAGCTGTTCCAGTCCTTTGGCGGGCAGATACTCTGCCTGAACGGGAATTATGATCCTGTTCGCAGCCGCCAGCGCATTGACCGTAAGCATCCCCAACGAGGGCTGACAGTCAATCAGGATGTGGGAATATTGTCCCTTCAGTGTGTCCGGATATTGCCGTAAAATCGTTTCACGGCTCATGGCGTTTACCAGAGAAACCTCCATACCGGAAAGCTGAATATCCGCAGGCATCAGATCAACGCCTTCTGCATGATGCAGAATACCTTCTCCGGGGCGTGAAAACGGCTCTCGTTTGGTCAAATGAGGTCAAACTATATCAGCCCGTTTAATCGGGTAGAAGGTAGATAATTATTTTATCTACCTCCTACCCGATTATCCATGCTTGGAAAAATATTACACTTCTATTCAACTTCTGAAAACTGATCTTTTCCAACATTACATAATGGACATTCGAAATCTTCCGGAACATCCTCCCACTTTGTTCCTGGTGCAATACCTCCTTCAGGATAACCTTTCTCTTCATCATATTCCCATCCACAAACATCACATACGTATTTCATGATTGATTCCTCCTTGTACAATTATTAATAAATAGCTCTTTACTGTTATATCCATAGGAATTATTCCCAATAAGAATTATATATTTTTATTCAAGTAATGTCAATAATTTTATAATAATAATTATTATTATTATAAAATTAGTACTCACAATAAGTCTACTTTTAACGAGTCATTGTTTCTATTTTGCGTTCAAAAATATATTCAGTTTCTGATGATAAATCCGGTCTGAACACATAACCAAGTCTTTTAAATTCCTTAATATCCTCCGGATTTTCAATACTGTTTTCAGCCATGAACCTAACCATTTCACCACGAGCCATCTTCGCATAGGTTCCTTTTGTCACCAGTTTATCTCCTGATAGCTCGCAAAATGAAATTGTAATATACTTATCCTTCAATGTCAGATACTTTTCTATAGATTTAGAATACTCTTTTGAAGCCAAATTAATTATAATCCTGCTACTGTCAATTACCGAGCGATATAACAAATCCCCCCAGTACTCATACAGATTTTTTGTTTCTCCTATTCCAACCTTCGCCTGCATTTCCAAACGATAAGGTGTTACACCATCCCTTGGTTTTAAGACACCATAAAATGCAGATAATATTCTCAAATGGTTTTGTACATACTCGAACTGACTGTCCTCAAACACGGAAGGAGCCATATATTGAAAAGCAATTCCTTCATATGATAAAACAGCTGGAGTAAGTAAATGGTAAAGATCCATGTTTTCCAATCTATTGAAGTTCTGTTCTGCAATTTTGTCATTACATTTCCAAATAGTCTTCAACTCTTCTTTTGACTTACTTTTCAACCACCTTTGTATCTCTGTTGTTTTATCAATAAATTCCGGCAATCCAACTGGTGTTATGCTGTCGGTATCTGTAATCATCTTTTTAGCAGGGGATAATATTATCTTCATTAATCTAATTCCTTAAGCATATTTTCAGGATCATCTGCTGCTTTGACTTTATCATTGGCTTTAATGATAACTCCTTGTTCATTGATAAGATATGTGGTTCTTACCACTCCCATAGAGACTTTACCATAATTTTTCTTTTCTTTCCATACATCATAAGCTTCAATAACTTTCCGCTCTGGATCTGCTAAAAGTGTAAATGTCAATCCATATTTTTCCTCAAATCTCTTATGCGAGAGTACAGAATCCTTACTGACTCCAAGAATAACTGCACCTTTTTCAGTAAACTGAGGGTATCGCTCAGAAAAGCCACATGCCTGTTTCGTACATCCTGCAGTATTATCCTTGGGATAGAAATATAATATTACTTTTTTCCCTGTATAATCTGATAATCTATGTGTTTTCCCATTTTGATCTGGCAGCTCAAAATCAGGCGCCTTACTTCCTACTTCCAGCATTATTTATTCCTCCTTCTCTATAACTTTCTCTTTTTTCACCTTTTCTTTCCTATTCCCGGCGATCATTTTATGACCTGTATATATCGCCATTATCATACATAGCATAGAACTCAAAGCAAAGTATTTGTGACTTGTTTTTAGCTTTTTATATCCAGTGTAAAAAGTCCCAAACATTGTGATTAATGCTCCTGCTGACCAATATTTATGTGCTTTCATGTGATTCCTCCATTTTTCAGTGTATTCAATTGTAATTATACTCTACCGCATTCCTATGTCAATTTTATAATAGATCCTTCCTATAAAATTTTTCAGAATATCAGAGGGTGATTAAAAACTATGTGTTGTTATTCTTTAATCTTTCTTTGAAAATCTGATAAAAGGTTTGCCTACAGGAAATTCTTACTCAATCTCTCGTCCATCTATATATAGTTGAAATTTATCAGGATTATTGACAACGTCATAGTCCTTTCCGTATTCTATAGGCCTATATTCGGCTGTCATTACCGACTCTCCTTCTTCAATATTCTCTTTCCATAAATAAATGTACATATCAAGGCTCGTCGCATATCCATGGTCTGTGGAAAATTTTGTCGAATGAAAAGAATTATCCTTGTACATCTGCAAAAGTTCTCTTGCAAACGCTTCTCTATCTTCAATATTTTCCCGGTTAGCGACCACGGTTATATTTTCATCACAATTTATGGAAAATGTTCCAACTACATCCGGTTCACCTTTCTTATGACCGGATTCAGATTTCATATAAATATTTTTTGCCGCAATTATCAAGATCACTGCTCCTGAGATCACTGCAATTATACTTCTCTTCATATTTCTATTCATTCCCTTCTAACTGTCCTACTGCATAATCTGTTACTTCCTTCAATGCCGATTTGTCTCCATTAAGTGTTCCTTTCTTTCGTTCTTGCTGCACAGATAGATTAACATCTTCAAATCCTGCATTTTGTCTATATCTGTTTTAAGAATTATATATAGTTCTTTAGAACTATCATTGGTATTTTATATATCTTAACTTCCACTTTTTTAACGACTCTTTTTCTTGACCTCTTTGTCTATTGTATCCTGGTTTGTCATATGTGATTACCTCCGATAGTAGTCGGTCCCTTGTGATGCCGTATGCTTTATGTGCGGTCTAGGATCCAACTAATTCTGGTTCCGGTTTTACAGAACCAGTTACTTAATCATTTATCATAAAAAGGCAAAAAAATAGAACGTATAGACTATTTCCATACGCTCTATCTCACATTTCATATTAAATTTTTGAATTCTACAAATCGGAATTGACATATCTCACTTAGATTGCTTATTCGGTTTTAGTTTTGCTCTTGTTCGCCTGCCTCTTTCAGCCGGTCAAAACTCTCATCGCTGATGATGTGTTCAATACGACAGGCATCGGCCTCCGCAGTTTTGGGGTCAACGCCTGCGGTGATAAGCTGCTCGGTAAAGAAGCAGTGACGCTCGTAGATTTTTTCGGCAACTTCCCGGCCAACATCGGTCAGATGGAGAAAGTGATCTTCGTCCATCATAAGAAAGCCGCCGTCCCGCAAGGTAGCCACTGCATGGCATACGCTGGGCTTTGACACCTCCATGTGCCGGGCCACATCTACGGAGCGCACCATAGCGCGTTTCTTTTGGAGAACAATGATGTTTTCCAGGTAGTCCTCCCCGGACGCATGAAGTTTCATCTGAACCTCCTTTACTGAGCCAGCTTCCAGCCGATGGCTTCCTGTCTGGCCGATACAAAATCGGCATACAGGCCCTTTTGCTGGATCAGCTCCGCATGAGTGCCGCGCTGGACGATATGAGCGTTGTCCAGTACAAGGATCTGATCGGCATTGCGGACGGTTTTCAGACGGTGGGCAATCATGATGATGGTCTTGTCATGGGTCAATGCCTCGATAGCCCGCTGCAATTCATCCTCATTCTCCGGGTCAACGCTGCTTGTTGCCTCGTCCAAAATGATGATAGGTGCGTCCTTCAGCATGGCGCGGGCGATGGAAATCCGCTGTTTCTCGCCGCCGGACAAAGTACCGCCTCCCTCGCCAATCACGGTGTCATAGCCATCCGGCAGGGCAGAAATAAAGTTATGGCAGCAAGCCTTTTTCGCCGCTTCAACCACTTGTTCATGGGTAGCATCCGGGCAGCCAAACTTGATATTGTTCTCAATCGTATCTGCAAATAGGTACACGCTCTGGAACACCATCGAAATATTCTTCATCAGGCTGTCCAGCTTGAAATCTCGTACATCCGTACCGCCTATGGTAATCTTCCCGGCATTCACATCCCAAAAACGGGCAATCAGGTTGCACATCGTTGTCTTTCCTGCTCCGGAAGGGCCGACAATGGCCGTAGTCGTTTTTTCGGTAATGGTAAAGCTGACCTGATCTAATATCTTACGGTCTGCGTAGGAAAAATCCACCTTGTTAAACACGATCTCGCTGGACTTCGGCGTAATATCAGCGCCTTTCTCGTCCATTACCGTCGTGTCATCAATGGAGTTTGCCGTATCCATCGAGGCCGCCAGCATTTGCAGCAAAGAGGCCATATTCCCGGCGTTCTCCAAATCGTTGAACACCATGAAAGAAGCAATCACCAAAATCAGACCGTAGGCCAGCGGCAGGGAGCCGTCCAGCCAGAACCAGACCGAGGCCAAAAGCAACAGGACGCTGAACACTCGGACAACAGCCTGTTTGATAGCGTCATAGGGAACGCTGGCCTTTGTCAATTTCAGGTTATCCCGGCAGCTCGCCTTAATTGCACTGCCGATAGACTGCGTGCTGTCCCGTTCCAGTCCAAATGCTTTGACAATCCCCATCCCCTGAATGTACTCCAACACAGACTCCACAAGGGACTCCTGTGTGTGCTGGCGTACACCGCTGAGCGCGGCTGATTTGCGAAGCGCCAGTTCCGCCGCCGCAAGGTAAATCAGGACACCGGCAGTGGCCACAAGACCGATCCGCCAGTCAAATACCAACAGGACGATGACGAGGGCAACCGAGTTGAAAAAACCGCCCAGCACCGACACCAGAACACGAGCTGCTGAGTTCTCTACATCGCCCAAAGTTGTTGTGACAATGGCGGTAATATTCCCGATACTATTCTTGTTGAAGTAGCCCATCGGGATGTAACGCAGCCGATCTCCGATGTGGATACGCTTTTCCGCCACCATGCAATAGCCGGTTTCCGTCTGCTCCATCGTGGAAAAATAGGTCGTGATGATACGCCCAATGAGGGAAACGGCCATAATTCCCAGCGAAATGCAGATAAACTTTCCGTCCCGGTTGTCAGATACTAACGCGCCGATCACTACAAAGAGGGCGGCAAACTGCATGGCTGAAAACAGCCCGGACAGGAATGAGAATAACAGGGATTTTTTTAGAAGCCCTTTTTTGCTGCCTGCAAAAGCAAATATTTTTTTCAATGTTCCATACATCTGACAACACCCCCTTACATCTGGTCTTTCGCGCCGATGTGCGCCTGCCACATATCCCGGTAGAGGGGGCAGGTTTCCAGCAGCTTCTCATGCGTACCCTGTGCGTGGATGGTTCCATCCTTCACCACAACGATGTTATCTGCGCCAACAATGGTAGACAACCGGTGTGCGATCACAATCAGGGTCTTGCCGACAGTTAAAGCGGAAATGGCTTTCTGCACCAGCGCCTCATTCTCTGGGTCGATATAGGCAGTTGCCTCGTCCAAAATGACAACCGGCGCATTTTTCAGCATGGCGCGGGCGATGGCAATCCGCTGGCGTTCACCGCCGGAAAGATGGGAACCGGCACTGCCGACAACCGTATCATAGCCATTATCCAGCTTGCGGATAAAGGCGTCGCAGCCGCTTTGTTTGGCTGCCTGCTCCACCTCTGCGTCCGTGGCACTGGGTCTTCCCATGCGGATATTCTCCCGGATACTGCGGTTAAACAGGTAGTTGTCCTGAGATACATAGGAAATCTGGTCTGCAATTTCAGACAGCGGCATATCCTTCAGCTCATGGCCGCCGAGGGTAATGCTGCCGGATGTAACATCCCAATACCCGGCAATCAGCTTTGCCATCGTAGACTTGCCGGAGCCGGACGGCCCTACCAGGGCGGTCATGGTTCCGGGGTGGATGGCGAGATTCACATCATGCAAAACCTCTGTTGTCCCGTCATAGGAAAACGACACAGACCTAAGAGAAATGCCGGTATTTTCCAGCTTGATCGGCGTTTCTTTATGGTTCAGTTCTTCGGCGTTCAGAAGCTGGCTGATTTCTTCCACATTTGTCCCCAGTACAGCCAAATCGTCCGTAAAGGTAAAGGCCGCAATAATCGGCCCAATCAGCCCCAGCGAGAAAATCACAATGGACAGGAAGGTGGAAAGCTCCAGACTGCCGGAGAGCCAGAATGCAAAACCGCAGGGCAGCACGCAGATCAGCACTGAGGGCAGGATGGCGTTGTAGGCGCTCATGGTTTTCTGGTTTTCCCGCATCCAGTCCACATAGTAGTTGGCGTTATAATTCACCGCGTCAGAATATTTTTTGTAGGAACCGGCGGACTGGCTGAACGCTTTTACCACCTCAATCCCGCCGATGTATTCTACAATGGCGTTTGCCATCTGCTTTCCCGCTTTAACCGCGCCCTCCCATTTGACGGGATAATTCTTCATACCGGCGGACATGACAGCAAGGCCCACCACCAACGTAACAAGGGACAGGAGTGCCATGCGCCAGTCCATAACGAACAGATATACGACAATCACCAAAGGCACCAGCACATTTGCGGTCATTTCCGGGAGCAGGTGTGCGAAGGTCGATTCCATGCCTTCAACCCGGTCAACAATCGTCATTTTGTACTGGCCGGACGGAGTATCTAAAATCGTCCCCATCGGGACACGAGCCAGCTTTGCGGTGATATTCTCCCGCAGATCACGCAGCGTGTAATAGGTCGCTGTGTGGGAAATCGTTGTAGAAAGACAGGAAAACAGCACCTTCCCAAAGTAGCCGCACAGTGCAATAATACCAGCGGTCACATAGCGGGAAAAATTCTGTTCCCCAGACAACATCATTGTGACAATATGCGCCACGCAGAAATAGGGCACCATCTGGCAGGCCACGCCTAATACCGCAAGGATAACACTGCCGATGAATTTCCCGTGATATGGCTTGCCCCATCCCCATAAGACGCCTATGGGCGACTCTTTCTTTTCCTCCTTCATTCTGTGGACACCTCCTTCTTCATATCACTCAGGAAAAACTTTAGCAGGCGTTTTCGGCCATCGCTGTCCTCTATGGAATAACTTTCCTGAATTTGCCCGTTTTCTAAGTGAAGGACATAATTGCAGCAGCGTAGAATAAATTCCGGGTCATGCGTTACCACAAGCGCAGTTCTTCCAGTATTTGCCACTTGATTGACAACATTAGCGACCTGCCTCATGTGAAATAGGTCAAGGCCGCTGGTCGGTTCATCAAATAAAATCAGAGGCCGTCCCGAAGCAATCGCAGAGGCAACCGCCACACGCTGCTTTTGACCGCCGGACAGCCCCATCGGGTGGCAGTCCTCAAAGGAAAGCAAGTCCATCTCCTGCAAGATTTCTCTTGCACTCTGCTTATCCTCGGTTCTCATACTGAGCAGAATTTCATCCAGAACACTTTCAGTAAAGAGCTGGTGGTTTACATCCTGCATGACCATATAGCAGAGTTTCAATCGTTCTTTTCTGGAATAGTTCTTGCTCTGATCCTGCACCGTTCCTTTGAAGTGCTTTTCCAACCCGCAGAGGCACCGGGCAAAGGTGGATTTTCCCGCACCATTATGTCCGATGATGGCCGTGGCGCTGCCGGATGGGAAAGAGGTTTCCGTTATATGCAAGGTTTCCGGCTCATGCTTATAGGCGAAGGACACATTCTTTATCGTCCAAACCGCCTCATTCATTCTCTGCGGCGTGCCTTCAACTTCTGAAAGCCCCGCAAGATCAAGAGGGCGCAATCCCATATCATCGCGCTGTCTTGCCGACAGGCCGCAAAATTCCTCTGCTGTATAATCACCTTCGATTTCTCCATCTTTCAGGTACAGGACACGGTCAAAGAGGCCGGACAGATAATACAGCCGATGTTCAGAGATGATAATGGTCTTTCCCTGCGATTTCAAAGTAAAGAGTAGCTGTCGAAAATCAGCGATAGCGTATGCGTCAAGGTTGGATGATGGCTCATCAAGCACATAAATATCCGGGTCAATCGCCGCTGCCGATCCGCAGGCGATTTTTTGCTTTTCACCGCCGGACAAAGAAAAAATACTTCTATCAAGCAGCGGCTCCAACTTTAGCTGTGCAGCTACACGCTTTACACGGTCACGCACAAGATCTTCCGCTATGCCGTGATTCTCTGGGCCGAAAGCCAGTTCGCTGGTCGTGTCCACATTGAAAAACTGAGAACGCGGATTTTGAAATACAGAACCGACTTTCAGAGAAATATCAAACAGTGACAGGTCACGGGTATCCTTTCCATCCAGATAGACGGAGCCGGTATAAGTCCCCTCATGATAATGGGGGATCAAGCCGTTAAACAACCGGGTCATGGTTGTTTTCCCACAGCCGGAAGTCCCGCAGAGCAGGACAAAAGAACCGTCCTCAATAGTGCAGGAAATATGTTTCAAAGCGCCACCGGCCTGCCTCTCACTGTCGGGAAGGGTACTGGCAGGATAAGAAAAGGACACATCTTGACATTCAATCATTTCCTTCACCCCCTTGCGGCAAGCACATAGATTTGCGCTGCAAATGCTCCCAGACAGATCAGCAGGAAAATAACATCCTGCACATGAAAACCCAGCTTACAGATATTCGTCCGTTTTACCGGGCCTCCCAATCCCCGCGTAAGGGCTGCCTGGGACAGTTCCTCTCCGATTTTGACGGAGCAGATCATCATGGGGACAATCCGATACTCTAAAATCGCACCGACTTTTCCACCACCAAAGCGGACGCCACGCATCCGCATGGCGTCCCCAATAGCGCTCCATTCTTCCGCAACCGTGGGAAAGAAGCGAAACATCACAGACATAGGAATGGTGATCTGCTGCGGCAGGTGGAGCCGTTCCATCGCCGCAACAAATTCGCTGACCGTGGTTGTAGTTACCACGAAATATCCCATGACCACGCTGGGGGTGAATCGCAGAAGAATACCAACGACGGCTACCGCGATGTAGTTTGCTACGCCGGTCAGTCGGGACAGGCCGAACATTTCCAGACACAGGCTGCCTCCGAAAATCAGGATATAGAGAACAGCACCTTTCCATTTTCTGGCTGCTGACAAAAGTAACAGAGGGATCGCCGCCAACACGATGATGTAATACTGCATGATACCTTCATACGAACCGCCTAAAATAAAGACAGCTATGGTAATCAGTACCGCCAGTTTTGTCCGGGGGTCTAATAAAATTCCGCCCTTGTTTTTTTGACTTGCAAGAAGTTCGCGGCTCATTATACAATTCCTGCCCGCTCAAAGTGCTTTTTGAAAATCTTCCGTCCGATCAGGCCGCCGACAAGACCACTGACGAAAGCAGCAATAAGCAGTACCGGCAAAATCCAGTCGGGCATATAAGCCATGAGCGTGTCGGCATATTCCTGACCGTAGCCGGGGAGCAGGCTCTGGTAGTAAGCGTCACGCGTCACAACGATGGGAATAAACGCCCCGATTACCCACATGGAAAAAACGCCGTGGATCAGCACTTCACGCTTGGCGTTCTTGTAGTCACAGGCTTTCATCATAAAATCGGAAATCAGCCCGAAAATCAGCCCGGTAGGGATGCACCACCAGCCCATGCCGGTCAGCAACATAATGATACCGAGCAGCACCCCGCAGATGGTAAGCATACCGAATTTTTTGATTTTGGAGAAGAACAACATCATCGGAATACCGCCCACAAGCGGCACGACCACGCTGATAAGCGGAATGAAAATCGGGATAAAACCGATGGACGCCGCAGCGAAAATGACGATAAAATAAATCGCCGTGAAAATACCGATATTGATGAGATCCTTTCCTTGCAATTTGTTGTTCATTGCGAAACCTCCTAACATGATTGCTTTCTCGGTTAGATCTCGCTAACCAATTCTAATGGTAGCACATATTCAATTATGTTTCTATGCACATATCAGTATTTTAGGCCCGTATAGCAAGGAGTTTTTTCGTTTTGCCAGCATATCCATTGACCGTGAATTTTCTCGCGGGTATAATAATATCAACGATTTTGCGTGATGAAAGGGGCGAAGCAGTTGCGTGATATGATATACAGCATTTTAGAAAACAGCGATACTGTTTCTGGTGTGACTTTGAAAAACAGTCCAAATAGCAGCACATTGCTTTTGGATCGGGCAGATGGCAAGGGACGCATGACATTCCATACGCTCTTTCCGGGGCTGACTTTGGCTTTTATTTTTGTAAATGCTCCCGTATGGCCGGAGTCGGATGAAAATTCAAATCTAAAGCCTTTGCTGATTAACTATTGCGTTTCAGGCAGAAGTGAATTGCTTCTGGATGACGGCTCTTACATTTACCTGAAGGAAAATGATTTTTGTGTCAGTGAACAGACCGCACAGAAAGAATATATCTTTCCTACGAAGCAGTATCAGGGGATAAAAATATATTTTGACCTGTCACTTCTTTTACAGTCCTGCGGTGAACTTTTGAAATCTTTTTCACTTGACCTCCCTACGCTGGAAAAAGTTATTGTGGCAACCATAAAACATATATCAACGAAGCGGACAGCGAGCTGGAAAATATATTTCAAAAACTCTGGCGGCTATCCGAAAGACCCTCGGCCTTCCATTTGCAAATCTATACTCTTGAACTTCTCCACCGGCTTCTTAACATGGAAATCCGGCCTCCGAAAACTTGCGGCTTCTACACGGAAACACAGGTTGAAATTGCAAAAAGGGCAGCGCAAATTCTCTCTGATGATCTTCGCCAGCACATTCCTGTACGGCAGATTGCAGAACGCTTTTCGGTCAGTGAAACCAGTCTGAAAAGCTATTTTAGAGGCGTATATGGACAGAATATATCCACCTGGCTGCGGGAAATCCGTATGAACGAAGCCGCAAGGCTTCTTTCGGACACAAAGCGTCCGATTGCCGAAATATCCGAACAGATTGGCTACTCTAATCAGGGAAAATTTGCAGCCGTGTTCAAAAAGCAGTTTGGTCTTTCTCCGCTGGAATACCGGCGGTCAAAGAATTTGGAAAACCGATAAGAACAAAGCCGGGATTTGACACTTGTCAGCAAAATCCCGGCCTTTCTTATGCCTAAAATCTCATGCGGAAATCAACTCTTGAAAAATTATTTCCTCCGCCTGCGCCTTCAGCGTGTTCATCAACCCCACCTATCGCATGGGGTCACGGGCTTTCAGTTCCTCGGTAACGCCCGCCGCCTCCATCATGCGGAATAGCGAGAACGGTGGTTATTCCGAAATTATTCTGATTCGGGATAATACTGGCAAGCAATGCCTGTGTTAATACACACAGGCCCGCAGGGAAGAAAATCCCTCCGTGATTTTCCTCTCCGCTTGCTTGTTGAGAGCAGCGCCCCCAAGCCCCTTTGAACACAGAATTCATTCTGTGGCTGCGCGGTCTCCGTTCCACTCCGGTCGGCACTAAGCGGACATCCCCCGGATGTCCAGTGCCTGCGAACGCTTTTGACCAGGACCAACTTACCGCTGGCCGTGGTCTTTTTCTTTTTCAACATCCTGTTCTACCTCCATTTTCAGCACTCGATCTACATTCGCTTTTGCAGTCAAAAGCTCCCTCATTTCTTCACGGGAGCGTCGATACTCGGAATAAGTCTTTTTCTTTTCTTCCAGCAATTTTGCGTACTCTGTCTGTAACTCTTTGACCTTTGGCAGCTTCTTGACGCCCATCTCATCAAAGGCATTCTTAGCAGCCTGGTGGAGCAGAATTTCTTCCTCATGTTCCTCCCGGAATTTCTTAGAGTAACCCGCCTTGCGGTATGCCACATAGATCTCACGGGTCTTGGCATAATTTACGATGTGAGTACGCAGAACAGCGATCTCTGCCATGCGCTTTTCAGCCGCTTTGATCTGCGCCGAAAGATCATTGTGATGTGCCGTGGCAGCCGCAGCCTTTTCTTCCAAAACCGCATACTCCAGCAGATTGTTCTCTGACAGGTAATTCATGGTCTGCGCCATTTGCTTCAGATTGAAAACTTTAGCACATCGCGCATAACCAGCACTTTTTCCAGCCTGCAATTTTGCCTGAATGTCCACCAGCAGATTAATCTTCGGCGGCTCTGCCTGTGTGACTGTTTTCTTTCGCGGGGTATGTGCTTTCTTCCCTAAGAGAACTGCCCGCAAATCTTCCAATCCATATCCTTCGCCCAGACTGTCCATACGGGCGGCTTTCTCCCAACCGGGGAGCTTCAAGCGATATGATTTCCTTCGTTTTGACACCTCACAGCCGGATTCTTGCAGCAGCTTCAGCAACGCCTCAAAGTCAGCAGGACTTTGTGATAATGCGTTGTCAATCGCCACACGAAGCAGCTCTCGGTGAGAGGGCTTTGCCTGATCGCCCAGCCATTTGTTATAGCTCTTTCCGTAAGGTTTCGGATTCTCTACAATGGACAGTCCATTCTCAATACAGATGGTGTCACTTAGCCGGCGAACCGCCTTGGTGCTGCCCCAAAAGTTTCGGAATTTCCGGTCATATTCTAAGCTGACCGATGACCAGATAATGTGATTATGAACGTGGGCTTTGTCTATATGAGTGCAGACCACAAAGGCATGATTGCCTTTAGTAAAACGCTTTGCAAATTCTACGCCCAGCCGGTTTGCTTCTTCCGGGGTAATCTCATCGGGGCGGAAGGACTGGCGCACATGATAGGCAATCACACCATCTGTACCACGCACTCGTCCGGTAGCGGCAATGTACTGCCGCTTTGCCAGAAGGAACTCCGCATCCGCAGTCCGGCTGTCACACGCATAACCGGTAATGAGTTTGCCGTTATCTGTTTTCTGTGGATTTGCTACATAGTCGATGACGTCACTGATCGCCCGACTCTCTGTGCGGCCTTTGCCGACATGAAGCGGCATGATTCTTGTAGTTGCCATAAAAAGCCCTCCTCTCAAAATATTTTCTCTGAACTCTTTGTGCCTATCGTTGAAATAAACTCTCCTTATGGGTATAATATAAAGAAACTACCAATACCTCAAAGGAGGGATTTTATGATAGAACAGCTCATTGCTGAAGCAACCGAATGTGATTTCAAAGTTGCACTTGAAATAAAGAAACCCAAAAGCTGGTTAAAAAGTGTCAGTGCCTTTTCTAATGGAATCGGCGGCACTCTGTTTTTCGGAATCTCTGATGACCGGAAACCTATTGGCTTGTTCGATGTTCAAAAGGATGCTGAGGCGATCAGCCGCTTAATCAAAGAACGAATCACACCATTACCTCAGTTTATCTTAAAACCATTACAGGAAGATGGTAAAAATCTATTAGCTCTGGAGGTTTCTCCCGGCCGCAGCACCCCATATTATTACAAGGCAGACGGCGTGATGGAAGCATATATCCGTGTTGGAAATGAAAGCGTAATTGCCCCTGATTACATTGTGAATGAATTGATCTTAAAGGGAACCAAGCAGTCCTTTGATACCCTAACAACAGACGCGGTAAAAAAGGATTACAGCTTTACACTTCTGGAAGCAACCTATCTGGAACGGACCGGTCTCCGCTTTGAGCCATCCGATTATGTTTCCTTTGGTTTGACTGATAAAAATGGACTCCTGACCAATGCCGGAAAACTCATGACTGATCAGCACACAGTCTATAACTCCCGTATGTTCTGTACCCGGTGGAATGGCTTGGAAAAAGGCTCTATCTTTGATGATGCATTGGACGATAAAGAATACGAAGGGAATCTGATTTATCTACTGAAAAGCGGCAGTGAATTTATTCGCAATAATTCCAAAGTCCGTTTTGTCAAAGAGGCACAGTATCGTGTAGACAAGCCGGATTATGCTGAACGAGCTGTGACAGAGGCTCTTGTCAATGCGCTTATCCATCGTGATTATATTGTGCTTGGCAGCGAAATCCATATTGATATGTTTGATGATCGGGTGGAAATCACATCTCCGGGCGGTATGTTTGGCGGCGGCTCAATTCAGGAATATGATATTTACAGTATCCGTTCCATGCGGCGAAACCCTGTGATTGCTGACCTGTTCCACCGCATGAAGTACATGGAACGCCGTGGAAGTGGCCTACGCAAAATCGTCAGTGAAACCGAAAAGCTGCCTGGATACACAGAGGCATATAAGCCCGAATTTTCCTCAACAGCGACAGATTTCAGAGTCATCTTGAAAAATGTAAACTACATCATGTGCGGTGCTTCCGCACATGATACAGCACATGATGCCGCACATGATACATCTGTGATCAGCAAGCAAAACTTGCTATTGGAATTTTGTGCAGACCCTAAAAGTCGAGATGAAATGCAAGCATATATTGATGTTTCCAGCCGTTCTCACTTCAGCAAATATTACCTCAAGCCTTTATTATCTTCTGGTAAACTTGAAATGATGTTTCCAGACAAACCCAAAAGCAAAAACCAGAAATACACTACCGTTCATTCCAAATAACCAAGAAGCAGGGCACTGGGTCTCATCTCCCATTGTCCTGCTTCTTTTCATTCCAGATTTATTCACATCATTTACCCATACATCCAATCCTGGATCGCAAATTTCAAATCCTGCACCTTACCCAACAACCAGATCGCAGCCAGCGGCAGCCCCATCGGACTAATCAAAAATGCCATCAACAACAAAATAAACCCGTTCTGCGGAGAATATGTAATCAACACTGCAACACCTAACAAAGCAAGAATCATGCTGATAAGCCCCAGAACCAGACCGGATACATAAACCAGGCCAAGACATATCCAGACAAAGAGTGTCAATGCGACAACAATTGGCGCAACGGCAATCATCAATAGTAGTTTCAAAATTTTTCGCGCAATCATCATTTCATCAGCTCCTCCTGCAAACGATCCACATATCTCTTACACAGAACCCTAATCTGTTTTTCATCATCTTCTGTCAGTTCACGCCTTCCCTGGGTCAGTTCAACTTCCATATAATCAGGATATGGGAATATTGTCCCTTCAGTGTGTCCAGATATTGCCGTAAAATCGTTTCACGGCTCATGGCGTTTACCAAAGAAACCTCCATACCGGAAAGCTGAATATCTGCAGGCATCAGGTCAACGCCTTCTGCATGATGCAGAATACCTTCTCCGGGGCGTATAGGCTGATCCATCAGAATTTTGCCCATTGCATCCGACAGTGTAAATGGCAGCTTGTCTGGTTGCGGATTTCCCAAGCTGATTGTCAGGCTTCCTTGCGGGTCCCCGTCGATCAGAAGCACTTTCTTTCCGGCCTGTGCCAGACCTATTCCCAAGTTCGCACAGGTTGTTGTTTTGCCAACGCTTCTCCGCTCCCGCTCCGGTCGGTGCTGAACATGTGCCACCGGCACATAGCACCCTTTCTTGTTGGCGATGGCGATGATTTGTGTGTTCATGACTTCACCTCATTTCTGATTGTTGCTGTTGTTTCTGGACGAGATAGCAATCTCGTTATCGCGGTATTCGCCAAATAGATATGCAAGCATATCTGCCCGGCTCATTACTCGCGTAAATAGAAAAAGCCGCCACTTCAAAATTGACAGTGAAGTGACGGCTCTTTCTATCGCCGGAATACGAGTTCCTGAAATGAAAAAAGCACCCAGCATTTATACTGTGTGCTACATCAAATTCATATTCAATTATTCAAATTAGCTCAAACTATGCCAAACTGCCACAGCCAAAAAACGAGGGGAAGGAGGGCTGAAAAGCACCCCAAAAATCGGCTCTCGGTTAACCACTTTGGGAACCACTTCCCCCTCTTTTTAGCCAGTTAACCACTTGCGGACCACTAAAAATTGGGTGAAAACGGCTCTCGTTTGGTCAAATGAGGTCAAACTTTTGTCACCCGTTTAGGTATAAGAAAACCCCGGAAAACCTTGATTTTCCGGGGTTTTGTAAACCTTTTGATATAGTCTGAGCAGTCGATTATCGCTTGCTGAACTGCGGAGCGCGACGAGCTGCTTTGAGACCGTATTTCTTTCTCTCTTTCATTCTCGGGTCACGAGTCAGGAAGCCTGCTTTTTTCAGAACGGGTCTGTAATCAGCGTCTGCCTGGCAGAGTGCTCTTGCGATACCATGACGGATAGCACCAGCCTGACCAGTTGTACCACCACCACGAACGTTTACAAGAACGTCGAATTTGTCAGCGGTCTCAGTTGCTGCCAGCGGCTGACGAACGATCAGTTTCAGGGTCTCAAGACCAAGATACTCATCGATATCTCTCTTGTTGATGGTTACTTTACCGGTTCCCGGTACTAAGTATACTCTTGCGATGGATTTTTTTCTTCTTCCAGTGCCGTAGAATTTATTAGCCATTGTTTCCCTTACCTCCTAATTAAAATGTTAATGTTTCCGGTTTCTGAGCCTGATGGTCGTGCTCAGCACCAGCATAAACATGAAGTTTGGTCATCATCTGTCTTCCCAGGGGGCCCTTCGGAAGCATGCCTTTAACAGCAAGCTCGATAACCTTCTCCGGTTTCTTGTTCAACATTTCTCTCAGAGTGGTCTCTTTCATTCCACCAACGTAATCAGAATGATGATAGTAAACTTTCTGATCCAGTTTCTTACCGGTTACTTTGATGTGCTCTGCATTGGTGATGATCACATAATCACCTGTATCTTCATGAGGGGTGAATACCGGTTTATTCTTTCCTCTCAGGATCTTTGCTACTTCAGAAGCCAGACGGCCTAAGGTCATGCCAGTAGCGTCTACTACATACCATTTTCTCTCAATCTTTGCTGGATTAGCCATAAATGTTTTCATGGATTTACCTCCTTGGAAATTTTCATTGCATTATAGTAAAACGCCATTACCGGGGCTTTGGCTTATGCGTTTACAAACTATGTCACAGTGATTTATTATATTATACGTTGCCACGCGTGTCAACCTTTTTTTGAAATTTTCTTTGCGGAATTTCGGGAGTTTTCCACATTTTCTGAAAAAAACCTTCCTTTTATCCACAGAAAAAAGGCATAAACACACAAACACTGTTATTATATCAGCTTTTTTCCACACGTCAAGCGAAAAATCCACATTTTCCACATTTTCTTCTAGTAATTTTACCCGTGTCTACGAGGATATCTTTCCCTTGCCTGCGAATGTCCCTTTCCTATGCTGTTCTGAACAGTCACGGAATCCCTCTTCATTCCGGACGGTACAGATAAACACCTCTGGCATAACCGGCCATATGACCATCCACCAGCCACTTTTTATACGCCCGCTCAAGACCGGTATTCTCCGGCAGGTTCTCAAAGCCCTTCTCTTCCGCTCCGTAGTAAATTCTCCAGAGATCTCCGTTGTCCTCGTTTGTCTCATAGACGTCGTAATCACTCAGGAAGGCGCGGATATTGGAGTGTTCCGGCAAGATCTCCTTATGTGCCGGGAAAAGCAGCCAGGAATTGCAGACAAAGACCAGCGGCTGATCCTGAAACTCTTCCCTATAAAATTCCGCCGCCTTTGCATAAGATGCCTTGAACGCCTCCGGATCCAACGGCCCGCAGGAAGGAATATGAACATTTATAACCGGACTGTCCTTATGAAGAATCAGGCCTTCTTTTTCATATTCGCTTCCGAAAGTGGTAAGCTCAAATTGCAGTCTTCCCAAAGCAAAGCGTTTCAGTCGGAACCACCAAGGGAACCATTCGATCACAAAGGTGCCCCAGATGCCATACATTTTGTGGCACTCCAGAAGTTTCCAGTGCATATCCGCCATGGAATCGTGGAAGATCTCCATGCTGATGCCCTGCTCCTCATAAAGTTCTCTGGTGCGTCTGCTGATTCCGATGATAAAAAGAAGCTCCAGCGTATATTTGGAGATTCCGTCTGTTCCATCCAAGGCCTCCAGAGTCGCCCAGAGTGTCTGATAATCCATAGCCGGATCTTTCCAGTAATTTTCTTCCCAAGTGCGGAAGATTGCATACAGGCGGTCATCCGCTCCGATGATCTCCAGAGCATCCTGCAGGCTTTCTGTGGCCTCTACAGGAAATTCATGCTCAGATGCAAAATCCTGCAGGTTTGCCTGCCAGTCTTTTAAAATCTCTTCTCTTGCTGTTTTGTAGACAGTCATATCTCCTTTTCCTCCAGATAAAAGTTTGGGGAGAAGCGCTCTTCTCCCCGTTTTCATGCTGTCTTTTATTATAGCTTATTTTGTACGGCCATACAACCGTAAACTCGTTTACTGGGCGACAAACTGTACTAGTTTCATGTCCTCGTCGTAGCCCACGGTATACTTGATTTCGCCCTCTGCATACTTGACCACATAGATCACAGCCGCATATTTCTGGCCGTCTTTTTCCTGACCCACAAAGGCGGTTTTTCCGAAGGATTCAAAGTCGCCTTTCTTCGCAAGCATATCCAGATAGGGCTGATACACATCTTCCGTGATGCTACTCTGCAGGGAAGCCGCAAAACGCGCTTTCCAGCCTTCAAAGTCATTGGATTCTGCCAGCTTGATATCGGCTTCCGCCTGGGTCTTCACGCCTTCCTCCGTAAAGCCATCGGGAAGCTTGCTGCTCTTGCTGCAGCCCACAGCCAGAAGGGCCATCAGCGCTGCCAGAACTAATAATTTCCAACCATATCTCTTTTTCATCATGATCTCTCCTCTCTCCGGACAAACCGGACAACCAATAATAATACTGCCACGGCTTCGATGGCCAGGAGTCCCTCCACGACAGCCAGATTTCCGATAACCAGCTGAAAATCCGTCAGTCCGTGAAGGAGCACCGCCAGAAGCCACCAGCGGGCCTTTTTTTCTTCTACTCCTTTGAAAATCAGGAAACTGAAGCCCACATGAAGCGTCATGGCAAAGAGCCGCTCCACGCCTCCCAGCAGGGTCCGGCCGCCGGCTGCGGTAAAATCAAAGTTTCCTGCCATAAGCCCGGATACCGCCACCCAGACTGCCTCCACACCGCCATGGCCAAGCCCCAGAGCCAGCGCATCCTTCCAGTCTAAGGCCCGCCGTCTTCGCTTCATCAGGCTGAACGCCGCCCAGCGCCCCGTCTCCTCAAAAAGCCCCGCCGTCAATCCCAGAAACCCATAGTAGAGCACCAGGCTCGTGTAGGGAAGAAGCATCAGCCACTCCCATTTTTTCCCGGCGTACTGTAAGAGCGGAATCCGGATCAGAAGCTGGGACACCGTAAAGGACAGAATCCCCGCAAAAAACATCCAGATTCTGCCGTCCCGCTTCCATAAATAATAAATACAGGCCGCCAGGGGAACGCCCAGCATCAGTAAGAAACCGACGACGTTCCCCAGTATATTTCCAATCATCCTCTCACCTCTTTTCCATAGGAAGCATCAGCCGCACCTGAAACTCTTCTTTCGTCTCCTCCGTTTTCATCGTGCCATGATACTTCTCCAGCGTATTGCGGACATTTCCAAGGCCAAGACCCATATGGCCTTCCTTTTTCTCCTGCTCCGGCTGGATGCTGTTTCGGATCTCGCCCACCCGGAACTCCCGGACCTCATCCAACTTGATGGAAAGCCTGCCGCCCTCTCCCGCCGCCTCTATGGCATTGTCCAGAAGATTGGCAAAAATCGTGGTAAGATCGATCTCCTTGATATCAGAAAGGTCGATGTCTCCCACCCGAACGGTCACCGTGATGCCCTTTGCCTCCGCCTCCCGGATTTTCTCATTCAGAATGATGTTGAGCATCTGATTTTCTGTGTAGCGCTTCTCTCCCAGCACATTTAACATATGGTAGAGATCCTTCACATAACGATCCCCGACCTCTGTTTTCTGGCCGGCGTAGAGATCCTCCACGGCCTGCAGATGATTTTTCATATCGTGAATCACCTTCCGGGACTCCCGGTATTTCCGGTCCAGCTCCTCATAATAATGGTAGCGGAGCTCATTTTCCCGCTGATAAAGCGCCAGCTCCTCCTCCAGCCGCCGGGAGCGGATGAGATGGGAAAGCAGATAGAAAAAGTACACGTTCATCAAAAGGACCGCCACGATATTGGCCGTCAGAAGCTCCATCCCGTAGAGCTGCAGGTAAACGCCGCTTATTTCCGTCAGAGAAGTAATATAAAAAAGACTGAACCCTGGCAGGATCAGGATAGATAAAAGCTGCTTTCCTGAAAGTCTCCCTTTGAGCTTTTTTCCCATAAAAAAGGTCAGAAGCCTGGTGCCGATAATCAGTAACAGACATTTCAAAAACACGGCGAGATTCCCATAGAGCAAAATGCTGCTAAATTCCAGTCGGACCGAAAGCCACATGGCCGCCAGGATTCCGCCCTGAATCGTCAGGAGCAGAAACACACCGTAAAGCCCGTCCAGCACCAGCGCTTTCGCCCTCCGGTGAAAACCGATGGCTCCCATCACCGGCACTCCGAAAATAATCACCAGAATCGACAACAGATTTCCCACAGCAGCCGGTATTCTGCCGTCCGCCCCCGTCAGAGCGGTTGCCGCAAAAAGTGCCGCATAATCCACAAAAAACAGGAGAAAATACCAGCCTTTTTTCAGATAAATCATCCTTTCATTGTGGGAAAGGAACTCATACTGGCAGACGCTTAATGTCAGAAATTCCAGCATAAGCAAAAAAAGATTCAACCAGGCCACTTTGCACCTCCTTCAGATCTGTTCTGACAGCCAGACCGCCAGCTCTTCCCGGAACACGGATGATTTCTTCTGGGAAAGCGGCACCAGACTGCCGTCCGACATCGTGATATCGTAGCCTTTCAGGTTCTTCACATGGAAAAAATTGACCACGAAGCTTTTGTGTGGCATGTAGAAACCATAGGGCGCCAGTCTTTTTTCCATGGCTCCAATGCTTTCCCGCAGCCAGAACTCTCCCGCCAGAGTTACAAGACGAACTTTCCGGTTCCGGTATTCCAAGTAGAGAATATCCCGGCTTCCGATTTTGCGAAAGCCAGTCTCCGTCTCAAAGCCCAGAAGAACGTCCACCTCTTCCTCCGTGTACTCCATGGCTTCCTTTAAAATCTGCCGTATTTTTTCCCCGTCCAGAGGCTTCACAAGGTAAGCGAAAGCGTGGACGGAAAAAGCGTACTCCCGGAAGTCATCGTAGGCCGTCACATAGATAATTTTCGCTTTTTTGTCTTTTTTCCGGAGGAGGCGGGCCGTCTCGATCCCGGAGATCCCTTTCATATCAATATCCAGGAAAATGACCGGAAAGCTTTCTTCCAGGCGGAGCAGCGCTTCTCCGCTTTCAAATTCCTGTATGGAAACCAGAAAGCCCGTCTCTTCGAGAAATTTTCGAAGCCGTTTCCGGTCCTCCCGACTGTCATCACAAATGGCTATGTTCAGCATGCTTTTTTCTCCTTCTGTTTTGACTGTCCTCAGTATAAACGGAACTCTCCCGCTTCGCAAGAGGTGTCGCACAAGGTACGGTTTTTCCGCCTGAAAGACAGAAAAAAACTGCAAAACCATTTCCATAGAAACAGCTTTGCAGCCTTTTTATACATATTCGATTTTCACCAGTGTCAGTCCTTCCGGGCGGGCCGTCTCTCCTGCCGCTCCCCGGTCTTTTGCTTCCAGGATCTTCGGAATATCCTCCGGCTCCAGAAAACCGCCGCCCACACGGATCAGGGTACCGGTGATGATCCGGACCATATTATAGAGAAAGCCGTTTCCCCGGATCCGGAGAGTGATCATATCGTCTTCCCGTTTCAGATCCAGCGAATATACGGTACGGACCGTATTGGTCACTTCCGGTTTTGCCGTGCAGAAGCTCTTGAAATCATGCTCGCCGACAAGATAGGATGCCGCTCTCTGCATTTTCTCCACATCCAGAGGATAATGATAAAAAAAGGAATAGAGACGCTTCGTCGGATCCGGGAATTTCCGGTTAAAGATCCGGTACTCATACGTTTTCACCGTATTGGCAAAGCGTGGATGAAATTCCATCGGAACCTCTGCGGATTCCTGAATACGGATATCTGCCGGCAAACGGGTATTCATGGCAAAAGAGATCCGATCCGCCGCCATCCGTGCGCTGGTATTGAACGCAGCCACATTTCCCAGGGCATGGACTCCCGCGTCCGTCCGGCTGGCTCCGGTGATACGAATTTCCTCACACAGCAGGTCCGAAAGATGTTTTTCCAGCACTTCCTGTACGCTGAGGCCGTTAGGCTGAACCTGCCAGCCGCAGTAATTGGTGCCGTCATAGGCCACCACGATCTTTACACGCTTCATATCCTGTCCTCATCTTTCCATAGTCATAACTTCCGTCCGCTGTGGGCAGCGGAGTATGGAACCGCCTTTTCCGGTCTGGTTAAAACGGTGCAAACTGTCCCACAAGGATCATAACTGCAAGATATCCCAGAAGCACTCCATAAGCCATCCGGTCTCTTTTCTGATAGATCAGAGGCTTCATTTTTGTTCTTCCTTCACCGCCACGGTAGCCTCTGGCTTCCATAGCCATGGCAAGATCATTGGCACGGCGGAACGCAGAGATAAAGAGCGGAACCAGTAAAGGAACCAGACTCTTGGCTTTCTGGATCAGATTTCCGGAGTCAAAATCCGCTCCTCTGGCTTCCTGCGCTTTCATGATCTTATCTGTTTCCTCCAGAAGGATCGGAATAAAACGAAGTGCGATCGACATGATCATGGAAACCTCATGGACCGGTACATGGAGTTTGTTCAGCGGCGCCAGACCTTTTTCCATACCGTCCGTCAGATGATTCGGTGTGGTGGTCAGTGTCATCACGGAAGAGCCCACGATCAGAAATGCCAGCCGGATCGCCATAAAAGCGGCCTGTTTTACACCTTCCACCGTAAGGGTCAGCTTCCAGATCCTGATAAGCGGCGTTCCCGGCGTGAGAAACATATTGAAGACCACGGTGATCAGAAGTAGTACCATGATCGCCTTTAAACCTTTTATCATAAAGCGGAAAGGCACTTTGGAAGCCTTGATCACAATGGTCAGGAAAACAGCTGCCACCAGATACATCAGAAAGGAACGGTGCAAAAACAGAGAAATGATAAAGGTCAGTGTTCCGACCAGCTTCACTCTGGGATCCAGCCGATGGATCACGGATTCTGCCGGATAATACTGTCCGATGGTGATATCACGGATCATAAAGCCGCCCCCTTTCCGGGATCTGTCTTCTCAGATACCATACTTTTTAACGGGAGCTTCAGGGCTTTTAGGATTGCTTCCTTCGCTTCTTCCACAGTCGTGGCATCTGTGTCTATATCCCAGCCCTTTTCTTTTAATGCATGGGTCACATAAGTGACCTGTGGTGCCGCCAGTCCCAGCTTTTCCAGCTCTTTATAATGAGAAAAAACTTCTTTTGGCGTTCCGTCAAACCGGACTTTTCCATCATCCATAACGATAAGCCTGTCCACATATTTGGCCACATCCTCCATACTGTGAGAAACCAGCACAACCGTGATCTTTCTCACCTGATGAAGTTCTGCCACCAGATCCAGGATTTCATCACGTCCTTTGGGATCCAGTCCTGCGGTTGGTTCATCCAGAACGATCACTTCCGGCTCCATCGCCAGAATTCCCGCAATAGCAACTCTTCTCTTCTGTCCTCCAGAAAGCTCAAACGGTGATTTTTTATAGAAATCCGGTCCAAGCCCTACATGCTCCAGAGCTTCTTTTGCGCGGGCTTCGATCTCTTCCTGAGGCAGTCCCAGATTTTTCGGTCCAAAGCAGACATCTGAAAAAACATCGATTTCAAAAAGCTGGTGCTCCGGGTACTGAAAAACCAGTCCCACCTTGCTTCTCAGCTTTTTCATATCATAATTTTCCTGATAAATATCTTCATTATTATAGTAAATCGTTCCGGAGGTTGCTTTTAAAAGACCGTTCAGATGCTGGATCAGTGTCGATTTTCCGGAGCCGGTATGTCCAATGACACCTAAAAACTGTCCGTCCGGAATCTCCAGCGTTACATCATCCAGCGCTTTTTTTTCAAAAGCCTCGCCTTCCCCGTATAAATGGCTTACATGTTCGATTTTAATTGACATAAATTATCCACCAATTCCTCAATGCTCAAAATGCCGGCAGGCAAATCCAGTCCGGCTTTCTTCAGTTCGTGGGCCAGAAGTGTCACCTGCGGAACATCCAGCCGGTATTTTTTCAACGTATCCACCTGAGAAAAAATCTCTCCCGGTGTTCCCTGCATGACAACTTTTCCATCGTCCATAACGATCACTTTGTCCGCATAAATGACCTCTTCCATATAGTGGGTGATAAGGATGACCGTCACATCCTCCACCATATTCAGGGCACGTACGGTACGGATGACATCTTTTCTTCCAACCGGATCCAGCATAGCCGTCGGCTCGTCAAGAACGATACATTTCGGATGCATGGCCACTACACCTGCGATTGCCACCCGCTGTTTCTGACCGCCGGAAAGCTTATTCGGTGAAGAATGGCGATACTCCCACATTCCTACTGACCGCAGACTCTCTTCCACCCGCTCCCAGATCTCTTTCGTGGGGATTCCCATGTTTTCCGGACCGAATCCTACATCTTCATCCACCACAGAACCAATGATCTGGTTGTCCGGATTCTGAAAAACCATACCGGCACTCTGACGGATATCCCAGACCTTTTCCGGATCCTTCGTATCCATTCCGTCCACATAAAGAGTTCCTTCCGTGGGGACCAGAAGAGCATTGATCTGTTTGGCCAGGGTTGATTTTCCGGAGCCATTGTGACCCAGAATTGCCACAAAATCACCCTTTTTTACATCCAGATCCACGCCGTCCACAGCCCGAAGCGTTTCTTCCACCTGTCCGTCTTCGCCGTAACGCTTGTACTCGTAGGCCAGTTTTACTGCTTTAATGATATTCATGTTTCCTCCTGGTTAAGAACACATCTGAATCGTTTTCGCGTCCGAGAGTCCTAAGGCTTCCCGGCGCACGGAACCTCTGTCCCTGCTTTGGACAAATGTTCCTTTTTGTATCCCGTCCATTTTATTTCATTTGACAGACCTTGTCAACGGCTCTGCTGAATGGTTTCCTAAAAAATGCATGTATGATTTCCATCTTCCAGCAAGACAGCAAAAAAGATCCCGGAAGTCTCCTTCTCAAACAGACTTTCCGGGATCTTTTCATTCACTTTCTCTTTTTTACCGATTCTCCGGGCACCAGCTCCCCGTCAAAGATCAGCTGCTGTACTTTGGTCTTTTTCTTGATACTGTCAAAAAGAAGCTTGATCGTCTCTTTTGCCATGATTTCCGCAGGCTGGCGGATCGTGGTAATGGCCGGATTATAATAAGCAGCCATCTCCGTTCCATCAAAGCCAGCTACCGAAATATCCTCCGGTACTTTTTTCCCGGCATCGATCAGGGCACGGACAGCTCCTATGGCCATGCTGTCAGAAAGGGCAAAAATCGCTGTACAGTCCACTCCTTCATCCAGAAGTTCTCTCGTCAGCTTATAACCGCTCTTTATGGAATAGGTATCCACTTCCGGATCCATATGGCGGATCCTGCTTTCCTCCACCGGAATCCGATGGCTCTCCAACGCCTTCTTATAACCGGCCAGACGGAGCGCACCGATACTCACATCATTTTCACTGGAACAAAGAATTGCGATCTTTTCATGTCCCTGTCGGATGAGATAATCCGTCATACGGAAGCTCTCCTCCACATCATTTACAGAGACAAAAGAATAATCATTCTTATATTCTTCTCCCAGAAGACTTACCGTACTTAAAACAAACGGCACCGGTATCTTTTTCAGCTGATCTTCAGAATGGGAGGCAAAACCGCCCAGGAATACAATTCCTCTCAGCCGTTTCTCTTTCTCCAGCTCCAGAGCCACTTCCGTCTCATCCTGCCACTCATCTACATGCTGAAGGACCAGCGTATATTTCTTCTTCTGGATCTCTTCTTCAAATACTTTGATCATGCTGTTGAAAAATGGATTGCTGATACCCTTGATCAAAATGGCAATGGCTCTGGCATCGGAACGTTTCAGATTACGGGCACTGTTGTTTGGAACATAATGGTTTTCCTTGATGACCTGCATGATCATTTCCTTTGTCTCCGGATTGATATCCGGATGATTGTTGATCGCGCGGGAAACCGTACTGACTCCCACGCCGCAGATCCGTGCCACATCCTTGATCGTAATACTCTCCATGCCTTCACCTCTTTTCCGTTTTTTCGTAACTGTTTTGCAGGGTCACAGTTCTATTTTCTTCTTATGCAGTCAAAGTCTCTGCCCGGCTTTTGTTCCAGCCGGACGGAGACTCTCTGTTAGTTGATTCTTATATTTTTATGCAAGACGACCGTAAAGCTTGGTCATCCGGCGGATTCTGGCTGTCAGTTCCGGAGTGATCTCTCCCTCCAGCATTCTCCATTTCCAGTTATTTCCCAGCGTGGACGGAGTGTTGATCCGTGCTTCTTTCCCCAGTCCAAGATAGTCCTGTACCGGAATGATCGCCGTATCAGCTACACTGGACAGAGCCGCACGGACAAACTCCATGGGGATCTCTTCTTCTTTTCTTCCATAAAGATTCAGATAATCATCCGCAAATTTCCGGTCCTGACCATTCAGCTCTTTGTACCAGCCGCTGACGGTTTCATTGTCATGCGTTCCTGTATAAACCACACAGTTTCTCGGATAAGTATGCGGCAGATAATCGCTCTCTTCTCTGGAATCAAAAGCAAACTCCAGCACCTTCATCCCCGGATAACCGGTATCTTTTACCAGCTGAAGAACCGTTGGTGTCAGAAATCCCAAATCCTCCGCAATAACGGGAACCTCTCCCAGTGCTTCTTTCAATGCATTGAAAAGATCGATACCCGGTCCCTTTTCCCAGTGCCCGAATTCTGCAGTCTCATCCCCGTAAGGAATGGAATAATACTCGTCAAAACCACGGAAATGATCGATACGTACGATATCATAGAGTTTAAAGCAGTACTCGATCCGGCGGATCCACCACTGATAACCTGTCTTTTTATGATATTCCCAATCATAAAGAGGATTGCCCCACAGCTGACCTGTAGCAGAAAAACCATCAGGCGGGCAGCCTGCCACAGCCTTCGGTTCGTTCTTCTCATCAAACTGGAACATCTCCGGTGCAGCCCAGGTGTCCGCACTGTCAAAAGCCACATAGATCGGAATGTCACCGATGATCTGAATTCCATTTTGGTTGGCGTAATCCTTCAGTGCTCCCCACTGGGTATAAAACTCATACTGCAGCCAGGTATAGAAGTCGATCTCCTCACGGCACAGCTCCCGGTAATGCTCCATGGCCTTCTCTTCCCGGTTCCGGATATCTTCATCCCACTGATTCCAGCTCACACTGTTGAAGTGGTTTTTTACAGCCATATAAAGAGCATATTCTCCGACCCACTCGCTGTTTTCTTTTTTGAATGTTTCAAAAGCTTCTTCCGGCTTTTCCAGACTGCGGGTATAAGCTTTTTTCAGCAGGGTAAAACGGGATCCGTACAGTTTTCCGTAATCAATATATCTGGGATCACTGCCGAAATCACAGGCATCACACTCTTCCTGCAGAAGCAGCCCTTCTTTGATCAGCTGATCCAGATCGATAAAATAAGGATTTCCAGCAAAGGTGGAAAATGACTGATACGGAGAATCCCCGTAACTGGTGGGTCCCAACGGCAGGATCTGCCAGTATTTCTGTCCGGCTTCCTTTAATGTGTCTACAAAACGATATGCGCTCTCTGAAAATGCTCCGATACCATAGGGAGACGGAAGGCTCGAAACAGGAAGCAACATTCCACATGCTCTCATAATTTATCCTCCAACTCTTTTTCCAAATTTTAAGTATACTCAAATCCTTTATCCTTTGCAAGGAAAAAATCCGTTCTGCAAAAAATCAGCCCTTTACAGCTCCTGCCACAACGCCTTCAATAATATATTTCTGGCAGAAAAGATAGAACACAATAATAGGGATGATCGCCAGAACCAGTACACCCATCATAGCTCCCATATCAACAGAACCGTAACCGCCTTTCAGATACTGGACAGCAATCGGAATGGTGGTATATTTTTTCAGATCCAGTACCAGATAAGGAAGCAGATAGTCATTCCAGATCCACATGGTCTGAAGGATCGCTACGGTCACGCAGGTCGGTTTCATGATCGGAAGTACCACTCCAAAGAAGGTCTGCAGCGGGTTGCAGCCATCGATCATAGCCGCTTCCTCGATCTCCAGCGGAATGGATTTGACAAAGCCGGTAAACATGAAGACCGCAAGACCGGCGCCAAAGCCAAGATAGATGATCCAGAGTCCCCAGGGAGTGTTCAGCTTCAGAGTGTTTGCCAGCTTTGACAGGGTAAACATCTCCATCTGGAACGGTACGATCATAGCAAACAGGCACAGATAATAAATTGCGCTGGTAACAATGCTTTTCACACGAACGATATACCAGGCACACATGGAGGTACACAGAAGGATCAGGAATACAGAACCAACGGTGATGACCAGGCTCCATTTGGCACCTTCAAAAAAGTTTGCCTGTTTGACGCCGCGGAAATAGTTGTCCAGTCCCACATACATTTTTCCACTGGGGATGGCAAAGGGTTTGCGGCTGATGTATGCCTTCTTCTTAAAGGAGTTCATCAGAACCAGCAGGATGGGGAACATATAGACTACGGAAATGATGCTGAAAATCGTTGTCAGCAGTGCACCGTGTTTCGTTTTTCTCTTTTCCATTACTGCTGAACCTCCTTTCTTCTGGTCAGATAGTTCTGTGTCAGGGCAATCGCTGCAACCAGAATGAAGAAGATCACTGCTTTCGCCTGGCCCACGCCTTCATAACCGGCTCTGCCGTAGAAGGTAGTGAAAATATTCAGTGCAAGCATCTCAGACATCTTGGACGGCTCACCATTGGTCAGCGCCAGGTTCTGGTCAAAGAGCTTGAAGGAGTTGGTCAGTGTCAGGAAGGTGCAGACGGTGATAGACGGCATTACCATGGGAATGGTAACACTCTTCAGGACCTGTCTTTTGGTGGCTCCATCGATCTCGGCTGCCTCGATCAGTTCTCCCGGGATATTCTGGATACCGGCAATGTAGATGATCATCATATAACCGATCTGCTGCCAGCACATCAGAATGACCAGTCCCCAGAAACCAAATGTGGAGGAATACGTCAGCGTACGGCTGAATTTCATCAGGATGCCGTTTAAGAGCAACTGCCAGATGTAACCAAGCACGATACCGCCGATCAGGTTCGGCATGAAAAATACGGTACGGAAAACGTTGGTTCCTTTGATGCCTTTGGTCAGAAGCAGTGCCACTGCAAACGCCAGTACATTGATCAGGATCACACTGACTACCGTAAAGGCTGCCGTATACCAGAATGCGTGTACAAAGGTGCTGTCTTTGAATACTTTGGCATAGTTGGAAAGTCCAATAAATTTTGCATCATTAACCGTTGTGAATTTACAGAAGGACAGGTATACACCTTCTGCAAATGGAATGATAAATCCCAGTGTAAATGCGATCATCGTAGGAAGCACGAAGATCGGAAAATATCTCTTGATTGCTTTTTCCATAATCTCACCTTTCCAGTCTTAAGGTTTTTGCCGGATAGGAAACCCGGGGAAGTTTCCTATCTAGCAAAAGAAAGGCAGGCGATCTCTCGCCCGCCCCTTTTTTCATTGCTGCTTATGCGGCCTCAGTTGCTGTCTCGGTCTCAGTTTCAGCGGCTTCGGTATCTGCCTCAGAAGCTGCTTCGGTATCTGCCTCAGAAGCTGCCTCGGTATCTGCCTCAGAAGCTGCCTCGGTAGCATCCTCTACTGCTCCCTCATTCTGCTCTGCATACTCGGTTGCCCAGCCGTCAACAAATGCGGTCTTCACTGCATCCCAGTCACCAGTTCCCTGTGCATACTCAAGAAGTGCACTACCTACGCCGTTTTTCCAGTTCTCAGACGGCATTGTGGTGAAGCACCATGCAACAGACTCTTTACCTGCATCGATGTACTCGTTTGCTGCGGTTACAAGCGGATTCTGTGCCTGATACTCTTCTGTGAAGGTATCAAACGGAGTTACAAAGCCCATATCCTGGGAGAGAGAGGTTCTTCCCTCATCGCTGCTGATTACCCAGTTCATGAAGTCCAGAGTTGCCTGAATGTCAGCCTCAGATGCCTTGTTGTTTACGCACCAGTAGTTCTCACTTCCGGTACACAGACCCTGATTCTCTTCTCCTTCTACACCAATGTAGATCGGAAGCATACCCAGATCTTCATCTGCTACTTCGTTATCTTTGATATCATTGTATGCCCAGGTACCATTCTGATAGAAGACAGCCTCGCCAAGTGCGAATTCGGAAGCTGCATCCTCACCAGTCTTGCTGGAAAGTACAGTCGGCTCACAGGTGGAATCTGTGATGTAAAGATCGAAGATCTGTTTGTAGTTGTCAAGGTAGGTTCCTTTGATCGCATCGGTAGAGTTGATGCCATCTGCCTTGTACTCATAGTAGATCGGCAGGTTTGCCAGATGTGTCTTGAATCTCCAGTCGGAAGAAGAATCAAAACCGGTAGAAGCGAAAGCTCCCTCGATTCCCAGATCATCTTTCTTTGCCTGGATATCATCTGCTACTGCTTTCAGAGTCTCAAAATTGTTGAGTTCATCAACAGAAGAGATCACTGCTCCGTCCGTTGCCATGTAATCATTCAGAAGCTTCTTGTTGTAGATCAGGCCGTAGGTCTCGATTACATAAGCGATACCCTGTACAGAACCGTCATCATTCTTCAGTGCGAAATCATCGCTCTTCAGATGTTTGTAAACCTCACTGTCTTTCAGGTCATAGCAGTAATCTTTCCAGGTAGCAAGACCAACAGGACCGTTTACCTGGAACAGGGTCGGTGCCTCTGCCTTTGCCATTTCAGATTTCAGAGTGGATTCATAGGTTCCGGAAGCTGCGGTAACTACGTCTACCTGTACGCCGGTCTCATCGGTGTATTTTGCTGCCAGATCTTCCCACTGTGTAGCCTGCTCGGGTTTGAAGTTCAGATAGTAAACCTTTCCGGTTTCCTCATCTGCAGATGCCAGTGTTGCCGGAACCATGCTCATTACCATGGCTGCTGAAAGTCCAAGTGCTGTGATTTTCTTTAAATTTTTCATTTTGAAATCCCTCTTTCTTTCATAATAAATGAATGGTTTGTGCCGACTGGAAACTTTCTGGTAACGTTGTCAGTAACGTTTCCGGTAACGTTTCCGGTTGATAGCTTTATACTAGCACCGATTAGGTAATTTGACAAGTGTTTTTTTTAAGTTTTTTATTTTTCATTCATTTTATCTAACTTTATTATATGCTTTTTGTGCAATTTTTATACTGGTGGGAATTTTTACTTTTTTTGTAGAAAAAATGCTTTGTGACTATTATGTGGATTGGAAAATCAAAAGATTTAGTAAGGTTTGCCCTGACTCCACATGGAGCCTGACAGAGTTTGGGATTCGGCATTGGTAGTGACTGATTGAAAAAAAGAGACTGTCCGAAGGGCTTTCGGCATAACAGAGAGTTCTATTGGATGTTGGAACTTTCTGATACAAAAAAACCTGACTGAACAGTGGGAGCTGTGCAGTCAGGTCTGATTTTCTTACCAGAGTCTTTCGTAGATTTCCATGATATCGTCTTTGGATGGCTGTCTCGGATTGGTCGGGGTGCAGGCGTCCTGAAGGGCTGCCTCCGCCATATCCGGGATGGCTTTGAAGTACTCGGCTCTTGTGCATTTTCCGGTCTGGGAAATGCTTAAGGGGATATCCATCTCGCGGAGCATGAACTGTACCCAGGCTACCAGGGCACGGATCGTGGTCACAGTGTTGAAGTTCTGTACGCCAAGAAGTCTTGCGATCGTGCAGTACTTCTCTACCTGGCGGGGATAGGTCTTCTGGCTACGGCTGTTCTTCGTGATCATGCTGTTGTACTCGATGATGTGCGGAAGCAGCATGGCGTTGGCTCTTCCATGAGCAATGTGGAAATGAGCTCCCAGCTGGTGAGCCAGGCTGTGGTTAATTCCAAGAGAAGCAGCGTTGAAGGAAAGGCCTGCCAGACAGGATGCAATGTGCATCTTCTTTCTCGCATGGGTATCGTTTCCATCCAGGTAAGCACGAAGAAGGAAGGTTCCGCAGATCTCAATGGCTTTCTCGGAAAGTGCTGCGGAGAACTCTGTGCTCTGCGTGCTGACATAAGCTTCCATCGCATGGGTGAAAACGTCCATTCCCGTATCAGCGGTGATTGCAGGCGGAACAGAACGGGTGAGCTCTGCATCCAGGATTGCCTCTGTAGGAAGGAGACTTTCAGAAACCAGTGGATATTTTCTCTGCTCCTGCGGATCGGAGATAACGGAGAAAGAAGTTACCTCAGAACCGGTTCCGCTGGTGGTCGGAACAGCGATAAGAGCGATATTATCAAGACCTCCTACGCGGGAAGCAAACTCACGGATGGCTTTGGCTGAGTCGATGGCGGAACCGCCGCCCACTGCCACGATAGCCTCAGGCTTATAATCCATGACTGCTTTCACTCCGGCTACCACTTTATCAATGGGTGGGTCCGGAACGACATCCTTAAATACTTCAAATTCAATCTTTGCCTCATCCAAGCGGCTGGTGATCATCATAACCATACCGCTCTGCACCACGAACGGATCTGTGATGATCATGACTTTTTTGTACGGTATCTGAGTCAGGCGGTCCAGCGCACCGTCGCCGTAGTAAATCTTGGTTTTAATGTCAAAACTATGCATACCTTTACCCCTTCTGCCATCCTTACGGTGGCCTTTGTATCTTGTTCCCCCATCCTTCTTCTTCTTCTGCATTGGAAGAAAGTGTTCGTTACATAATTAACATAAATTATACCATAGTTTGTTTTGAATCGCAAGGAATTTCACATAAAACAACGTGAAACAACGGCATATTTCTCTTAATTGAGAAAAAATCGCACATACTATTACAGAAGATAAACCGGAAGCTCTTTTGTAAAGGGGATGTGACGGTCGTTTTTCGCGGATTCTGCTGCTTTTTCCGGTTCTTCGGGCTTCGTTTCTGCTGCTTTCACCGGCTCTGCTGGTTCGGAAGCAGCTGTTTTTGCTGTGGCTGCTTTGGAAGCTGTTGTTTTCGCTGCCGCCGGCTTTCTCTTTCTCGTGGTTTTGGGCTTTGCCTCCTCGGCCTTCTCTTCTGCTGCAACTTTAGTTTCTTCTTTCTTCGGCTCTGTCTCGGCTGCTTTTGCCGCCCGTTTTAAACTTGCTTTACCTACTGCCATACTCCATTACCTCCCTGGCTAATTCCATATATTCGCCGGCACTTCTGCTGCTCTTTTTGAACTCCACCACCGGAGCACTGCTGTCCTGGGACCACTCAATTGAGCTGTCCACCCGGATGAAGGTATCAAAAAGATGAATATCCGGCATTTCTTTAAAAGTTTCCATAGTCTGCTTGAAATAATTTTTTCTCGTATCGACTTTCGTGAGAACCACGCCCATAACTGAAAGCTCCGGGGTAATCTGTTTCACATCATTGAGAAAGTCAAACATATTCGCCAATCCGAACATGCCCCAGGGGCTGGCTTCCACAGGAATGATGACCCGGTCCGAAGCGCAGAGAATATTCATGACCCAGCCGCCGAGGGTGGGCGGAGCATCAATGAGAATATAGTCGTAAACACCGGAATCCTTGATCTTCTGAAGACATTTCCGCAGGATAAATTCCCTCTGCCATTTCGTGAAAAGTTCATACTCGATGGAACTCATCAGCGTGGATGAGGGAATCAGATCCAGGTTCGGATAGACTGTGGGCACGATAAAATCCGTGAGATCCTGCTGTTTTCCAATGGCATAGTAGAGGTTCTTTTCCCCGGCTGCCATTTTCAGCACCTCATCCTCGGAAAAAAAGGAAAGGGACAGGTTCAGCTGCATATCCCCATCCACCAGAAGCACTTTTTTCCCCGCCATAGCCATGGCCGCTCCCACATTGGAACAGGTGGTGGATTTGCCGCTGCCGCCTTTGTTATTGGTAAAACAGATGGTCATTGTCTTGTCCATATGTACCTACTTCTTTCTGCTTTGTATATAGTAATCTGATTTTGATTATAACCGAAGATCCCGTCCTTTTTCAAGCAGTTTTCACAATTCTTCCAGTACTAATTGGAAATGTTCTGGATAAAGGTGACAGAGTTTTTCCGCGGTACGTCGAGAAGCAAGATTTTCCGGATGACAGAAAATAAAAGCCTTTATTTCTCCGGTGAGATCCTCCATCTCTTCCGACAGAAGTCCCACCGCCTCCGAAGCGATCCCCTGACGCCGGAAAGAAGGTGCCGTAAGATAGCCAAGCTCCAGCACCTGTTTTCCCTGATATTGCCGCTCCTGAAAGCCTGCCCAGGCTGCAAGCTCGCCCGTTTCTTTCCACAGAACCGAGTAAAAACCATAGCCATAAAAGCCATACCGGTTTCGAACATAGGCCTTCAGTTTTTCCCGCTGCTCCTCCTCAGAAAAAAGCTTTCCTTCTCCCTCAAAGAGCCAGCGCCTGGCTTCCTCATCCGTAAAAAATGCCAGCAGTTTTTCCACATCTTCTTCGGTACTCTCCCTGATTTTCAACTGCTCCGTCTCCCCGATGCACCAGGGAAGCCCATAATGCCGTTCATAGACCCTCTGAAAAAAGAGTTCGTCCAGCTCATCCAGGCTCTGCACTGTATAATCCGCCTCATAAACCGCCTCTGCCCCGGGGCGCTCGTAATAAACCACAGGGCGATTCTGGGCCGCGGCGGCTCTTACAAGGGCGGGGTCGTCGGTGAGAAGGACATTGGTTTTTGTGTCTGTTTTTTTCATGTGGGCTCCTGTCTTTTAATTTCCAGGATTTCTTCCAGCTCCTCCCCGGTCAGATCAGCAATTTCTTCCGGACTTTTTCCTTTTCGCAGCATATTGGTTATAATGCTTGTCACCTTTCTCATTTTTCTCGCCTTTTTGCCTTGCTCTTTGCCCTCAGCAAAGTCCTCTTCTCTCATCCCTTGCATCTGTGAATGATAGTCCCGGACTGCTTTTTCACGCGCTTCGTATTCCAGCCGCTTCTTTTCATCCACACTCATATGCTTCAGCATTTCATAGGCTTCTTCCATATAAGAATCTTTCTCAGGCATTTTTTTCAAATTCCCTCCTGCTCTTCGCTCCAAGGAAACGCATCCAGCGGATAATTCCTGCTTCGTCTTGCTCTTCCTTCGGCAGCTTTTCCAATTTCAGAACATGAATCTCCATAAGATCCGTATAGGCCTCCCCGGTGTCTTTATCACAGAAAATAATCTTTCGGAAAATGAATAAAATTCAGGATGCCTACTACGTTCTGACAGGATAGCGATACGGAGCGCTTTTCTTTTATAGTAGCATACTTTTTCCCTGTGGCAAAGAGATCCCTTTCTGTCAATGAAACAAATCTGACTGAGAAAATGTCCGTATCTTCTTCCTTATTCACTTGTATATTCATCGGATATTTTCTCAGGACTCTAAGGATTAGATATGTGTTTCCGATTGGGTTATTGGATATTTATAGATGCTATGAATTATATCAGAGTTTTTTTGCAAAGTTTTGTTTTATATCCTGTCCAAATATAGCAGTCTTCCCGCCTGCATGCAAGCCGGAAAACTGCTATATGGTTATTTAAAACGGTATTTCATTTTTCAGCGCAGACTACTCTGCCTGTGCAGTCAGCAATTCCATGATTGCTCCCTGGAGATCGTGGTCCAGGTTCATTCCCTGAAGCTCGGAAATCTTCTCCAGAATCGTGGTGTCCTTGCATATCACTTCATAGACTGCTGTTTTCAGATCAAACTCGATTTGTGCACTTTTCAGAATTTCAAAAATATGGCGCTTGGTCTGATTTCTGTACAGGCTGGTCTCCTCCGGCAGGCGGATCTGGATCTCGCCTTCTGCTGTGATGGCCGGAAGCTCAATAATGAGTTTTCCTTCCTCTGCCAGATAGCGATACGGAAGATCACAAGGAACACCATTAACAGATACCTGCACCGCTGCATCTTCCGGAAGCTCCAGAGCATTCCACTCAACGGTATAGGAACGTTTCTCCGGGATCAGCTCTTTTCTTCCTCTGACTGCTGAAATCGTGAATTTCTTTTCTTTTTCCCAATTCAGCGTGTACTCTGTCAGCGCACAGTCCCCATTCTGGTAAGCGGTCGTCTCGTTATCATCCTCATAAAGCGTAAAGGAACCGTCTGCTCCGCTGAAAATGCGAAGGTACAGTTTTTCCGGATTGGCAGCCGCTTCTTTGGAATCAATCTCTTCTGTCATCGGCACAATTCCGCCAGCCTTGACCAGAACCGGTATGGAATCCAGCGGACGATACATATCAAAAGTTCGTTCCTCCGACTGATAAACCACTCCTGTGAAAAAGTCAATAAAGGTCCCCTTCGGAAGCCAGGTGCTTGCCTTTCCCATATTCAGATTCTCAGCCATCGGCGCGGTGATCGGATTTACGAGCATCTCTGTACCATAATAATACTCATTTTTCACTTTTCCAAAAGCATTTCTCCAGCCATGCTCATAATGCAGCGGCAGAATCAGCGGAAGATCCTCTGCAAAAGCCCGGTGGTTCATGGTATACAGATACGGGATCAGCTTATGGCGGAGCCGTAAAAAGTTCTCCATGATCTCGCAGATATCTCTCCGATACTGCCAGGGCTCCTTTCCATTAAACTCGTTTTTCGTGGAATGGAGACGCATGATCGGAGAAAATACGCCCAGCTGATACCAGCGGCATTCCAGCTCATCATCCCGATAGCCAAAGTTATGGCCGCCAATGTCATGGCTCCACCAGCCATAACCAATATTGGAGGCTGTAGAAGTAAAGTAAGGCTGAAAATCCAAAGTTTCCCAGGTAATAAAGCTATCGCCGGAAAAGCCGATCGGATATCTGTGGGAGCCCGGGCCTGCATATCTTGAAAACGTCATGGGGCGTTTTTTCTTTTTCCCGCTGTCCAGGAAATGGAAATGGTTCAGCATCCACAGAGAATCCAGGCCCTCGATTTTCGTTCTCGTACCCTGCTGCCAGTCGATCCACCAGAAATCCACACCAAGCTCTTCATGGGGATAGCAGCCGTATTCAAAATAAATCTTCAGCGCTTTTTCATCTGTCACGTCAAAGGGCACCGGCTCTTCTTTTTCGGCAGAGACCCCCATCGCCTTTGCAGCTCCCTCATAGCAGTCCTCAAACCCGCGGATTCCATCGGCAGGATGAAGATTCAGCGTCACCCGCATTCCTTTTTCGTGGAGAGCGTCGATAAAACGTTTGGGATCCGGAAAGAGCTCCCGGTTCCAGGAAAAGCCGGTCCAGCCGCTTCCGTATTTGGGATCTATCTGAACCTTATGCCAGTCCATGTCAATGACTGCCACACTGAACGGAACATTTTCCTTCTCAAAACGCTTCATGAGCTTCAGATAGCTTTCTTCGCTGTATTCATAATAACGGCTCCACCAGTTTCCCAGAGCGAAACGCGGCAGCATAGGCGTTTTTCCGGTCAAGTGATAATAATCCCTCAGGCAGCCCTTTTCATCCGACTGATATCCGAAGAAATAGAAATCCAGCCCTTTCTCCGTCCGCGGGCAGACCCAGCCATTTTCATCCAGAAGCAGTGTGTTTGAATCATCCAGCACAGACCAGCCTTCCAGAGACATCAGGCCCAGTCCCAGCTCACAGCTTCCATTTACCATATCCAGCGTCCGGGCGGTTCCGAACAGATTGCCGGAATGTTCCGGATCTTTCCCGAAAAACCAGCTGCGCGCCTGATCTTTCCCGTAACCCTTGACCTCGATCGTAAGACCATTTGCTGAAAATTCCTTCTTGTCATAATGCAAATGCAGGAAGGAAGTCTCCAGCTCCAGCTCCTCTTCCGTCTCGTTCACTTCAAACTCCACCTTCGGAAAAGCGCGGTTCCAGACTACCTGAGAGGCCCGGTCCTCAAAATGACCAGTCTCATTGTACTCCAGACGGAGCAGCCGCTCTGTCAACACACTGATGCGGTAAGTAGTTCCCTGAATTATGGCAGTCGCAGCTGCCACAGGCTGTGTTTCGATTTTAGAAAACTCCATGATTTACCTCCTTTTCAAAAAAGCTATAGGATGTATTTGATTTTACTCTTTCACTGAACCGATGACAATACCAATAATGAAATATTTCTGTCCTGCCTTGCCATCTGTCCCAAAAAAGATTATAATAGCCAGAGAATACTGAACAAAAGGAGATTATGATTATGGCACAGAATCCGATCGTTACCATTACTATGGCAAATGGCGACGTTATGAAAGCGGAGCTTTATCCTGAGATTGCTCCCAACACCGTAAACAATTTCATCAGCCTGGTGAAAAAGGGCTTCTATGACGGCCTGATCTTCCACCGCGTCATCAGCGGTTTCATGATCCAGGGCGGCTGCCCGGATGGAACCGGCATGGGCGGCCCGGGCTACAGCATCAAAGGTGAGTTCGCCCAGAACGGCTTCAACAATTCCCTGAAGCATGAGGCAGGCGTTCTTTCCATGGCAAGAGCCATGCATCCCGACTCTGCCGGAAGCCAGTTCTTCATCATGCACAAGGCTGCTCCGCATCTGGATGGCGCTTATGCCGCTTTCGGAAAAATCACCGAGGGCATGGATGTCGTAAACAAGATCGCTGATACCGACACCGATTACAGCGACCGCCCGCTGGACGAGCAGAAGATCCAGTCCATGACCGTTGAAACCTTCGGCGTGGATTATCCGGAACCGGAGAAACGATAAGTTTCTGCATAGCAAAAGGCACATGAAAGTCCCTTTATAGCAGGGATTTCTCATGTGCCTTTTCTTTTATTTCTTACGGCAACATCTTCCCGGCGGCCAGATACAGCTCGTACCACTCTTCTCTCGTGAGCACGATATCTGCTGCTTTTGCCACATCAGACAGGCGTTTTTCATTCATGGTACCGACAATGGTCTGGATTCCGGCGGGGTGGCGGAGAATCCAGGCAACGGCGATGCCGTTTGGCGTGGTGTTGTATTTCTCAGCCAGGCGGTTCAGGACCTCGTTGAGCTTCGGATATTTTTCGCTTCCGATGAAGATTCCCTCAAACATGCCGTACTGGAAGGGTGACCATGCCTGGACCGTGATGTTTTTCAGGCGGCAGTATTCGAGAACGCTGCCGTCCCGGTTACAGCCCGCGTCGTTCTGGATATTGACGTTGAGGCCTGCGTCAATGGTGGGGCAATGAGCTACGGAAAACTGGATCTGGTTGACCTCAACCGCTCCTTTTGTGGCCTGATTCAAAAGCTCGATCTGCATGGGATTGTGGTTGCTCACACCGAAAGCCCGAACCTTTCCCTGGGTTTTCAGCGTATCGAAAGCCTCTGCCACCTCTTCCGGCTCCATGAGAGCGTCCGGACGATGAAGAAGCAGAAGATCCACATACTCGGTGTTCAGCCGTTTCAGGCTGCCGTCCACAGATTTCAGGATATGCTCCCTGGAAAAATCGTAGCAGATGCCCGGACGGATCGCGCATTTCGTCTGGATCACCACCTGTTCCCGGAGGGAAGGTGTCAGGATCTTTCCAAAGGCTGCTTCCGCCTCTCCTCCTGCATAAATATCCGCGTGATCGAAGAAATTGATGCCGTTTTCCAGAGCTGTGTCCACAATGGCCCGGACCTCATCGTCGGTCTTTCTCTGGGTCAGACGCATACAGCCTAAGCCCACTCTCGATACTTCTTTGACATTTTCACTGATCTTAAACGTTTTCATTCTGTAAAAATTCCTTTCTCAGTCTATATTTCTTATTTTTTCCCGCAAGGGCAGTACCCGGGAGGGCGGCACGGAAAGCTCATCCACGCCCACTTTTACAAAAAACTCCGTCAGCGACTCATCGCTTCCCAGATCTCCGCAGATTCCCACCGGGATCCCTGCTGCCCTGGCATTTTTCACCGTGTACTCGATGAGACGGAGTAATGCCGGATGATGCGAATCGAAATACTCCTCTGTCCTTGGATTTTCCCGGTCCACCGCCATAGTGTACTGGGAAAGATCGTTGGTTCCGATGCTGAAAAACTCTGCCTCCGCGGCCAGAAGATCGCTCAAAACCGCGGCCGCCGGAGTCTCAATCATGACACCCTGACGGACTTTTCCGCAGGGAATCCCGAAATCGGCAAGCTCCTCCTCCACTTCCTTTAAGAGGGCTTTGGCTCTCTTAAACTCCTCCACAGAAGTAATGAGCGGATAGAGAATCGAAACTTCACCGTAGGCTCCCGCCCGGAGAATGGCCCGAAGCTGCGTTTTGAAAAGCTCCTCTTTTTCCAGGGAAAGACGGATGCCCCGAAGACCCATAGCCGGATTGGTTTCCTGCTCCAGATGAAAAGGCTCTCCCTCCATATACGGCGCCCGCTTGTCCGCGCCAATGTCAATCGTCCGGATGACAACCGGTTTGCCAGCCATCATCTCCACCGCCAATCGATAGGTCTGGAACTGTTCTTCCTCCGTCGGGCAGTGATCCGCCTCCAGAAAAAGATACTCGCTCCGAAAAAGCCCGATGCCCTCGGCTCCGTTCTGCAGCGCCCCGGCCACATCCGAAACGCTGCCCACGTTGGCACAAAGCCGAACCCTTCGGCCGCTCTTTGTGACGGTTTCCTGGTCTTTGTACTCCGTGAGAAGCCGAATCCGTTCCTGCTCTTCCTTCTGAAGCTTTCGCATATTTTCCAGAGTTTCCTCGTCAGGATCCACATAGAGAAGACCGTTCACTCCGTCAAGGACAGCCATTTTGCCATCCCACTCTTCCCTCACCGGAACTCCTATGAGGGCCGGAAGATTCATGGTCCGGGCCAGAATCGCCGTGTGGGACTGGCTGGATCCCTGGCGGGTCACAAAACCCAGGACCTTGGACTTGTCCATCTGAACGGTCTCACTGGGAGCCAGATCCTCCGCCACCACAATCACCGGCTCTTTTCCCATCTTTTTTCGCTTTCGTCTGCCGCTCAGAATGCCGATAACCCGCTCGGAGATATCCTGCACATCAGCCGCTTTTGCCCGGAAATATTCATCCTCCATGCCGGAAAACATCCTCGCAAAATTGTCCCCGGTGGCAGCCACGGCATACTCGGCATTGACGCCCTGGGTCTCGATGATATTTTTCACAGAATCGCTGTAATCCCGGTCCTCCAGCATCAGCGCATGAGCCTCAAAAATCGCGGCGTTGATCTCGCCCAGCTCACGGACTGCTTTTTCCCGCAGACCATTCAGCTCCCGGACCGCCTCGTCCCGCGCGGCCTCGTAGCGTTTCCACTCTTTTTCTGTGTCCTCCACCCGGTATCTCTTGACACTCTGCTCTTCTTTCGTATAAAACCAGATCCGCCCGGCAGCGATCTTCTGCACGATGGCCCTGCCTTTGTACTGTTCCATAGCTCTCCCTTTCCTTTCCGGTTCAGAGGTAGGTTTCAAAGAAATATTTCAACTTTGCCAGCACTTCCTCGTCGTCGGCGCTGACGATGACCTCATCCCCCTGATGGATTCCAAGTCCCATGACTGCGATGAGTTTGCCCGCGTCGATGGACTTGTCCCCTTTGGTGATGGTCACGGCGCAATCCGCATCCCGCACCAGTTTGGACAGCATTCCGGCGGGTCTTGCGTGAAGTCCGGTCTCATCCTTGATTACATAACGAAATTCCAGCATTTTGTCCTCTTTGATTTCTTTTTCCATCTGTGTCAGTTCCTTTCTTCTGCAAATTTTCGCATCATCGCGATCTCTTTTGTCCAGCCTTCGTCATCGTTGGGCGTCTCCATGATAAAGGGCAGCCCCTGAAGCTTCGGATGTGAGGCGATCCTGCGGAAAGCCTCCAGGCCGATATGACCCTCGCCCAGCCTTGCATGCCGGTCTTTGTGCGCGCCAAGGGGATTCAGGCTGTCGTTGCTGTGAATGGCCTTGAGATAGTTCAGGCCAATGACCGCATCGAACTCCTCCAGCGCCTCATTGAAGTGATTCACAATATCATAGCCTCCGTCCCAGACGTGACAGGTATCAAGACAGACGCCCATTTTTTCTTTCAGCTCCACCCGGTCGAGGATCGCCCGGAGCTCCTCAAAGCTCCGGCCCACCTCAGTTCCTTTTCCCGCCATGGTCTCCAGAAGCACAGTGGTGGTCTGCTCGGTTTTCAGCGACTGGTTTAAAAGGTCGGCAATGAGCTCGATGCCTTTCTCCGCTCCCTGGCCCACATGGCTTCCGGGGTGAAAATTATAATAATTTCCCGGGATGTACTCCATCCGAACAAGATCCTCCTGGAAGGCCCGGAATGCAAAATCTCGGACCTCCTCTTTCGCCCCGCAGGGGTTCAGTGTATAGGGCGCATGGGCAACAATCTTTCCAAAATGATGCTTCGCCGCCAGTTCCCGAAACCTGGCCGCATCTGCGGGATCGATGGCCTTTGCATTTCCACCCCGGGGATTCCGGGTGAAAAAAGCAAAGGTATCCGCTCCCAGCTTCAGGGCATTTTTTCCCATGGCCTCAAAGCCTTTGGCCGATGAGAGATGACAGCCTGTATAGATCATAATAAAACCTCCTGTTTAACCGAGTTTTTTCAGATAAGCCGCATCTTCCGCCGTACATTCCGCCTTGCTGTAGCGTGCTTTCTCGTAGAGAAAATGGGCCGTTTCGTCAGCCACACCGGCATTTTTTTCCGCTTCCTCCGGGGTGTTTGTGTTCGCCGGAGTCTGGCCGGGACCTCCCAGCACCCATTTCCGGTAATATTTCCGGATCTGCTCCCCGGGAGTCTTTTTCCGGAAAAATTTAGGCAGGACAATTTTGGGAGGAGCCAGGCTCTCGGTCACATCTCCGCTCTCGGTCTTTTCCTCGGGAGTCCATTTTTCATAACGGTTCCGATAAGCTTTCAAAATCTTGTAGACCGTCAGTGTGACCAGCACGATAAGGCCTGTGATCAGCGCAATCGTCACCACATAATAAAGGATATTTTCCAAAGCGAGCATCCAGGCCGGAGGCTCGTAAGTCTCGTCGTCGCCGAGAAGCTCAGACATATCCATCTCCATGCCGCCAGAGGGCTCGAACTGCTCCATAGTAAAGCTGACATCCGGCATGTTCTCAGACTTGGTAAACTCCGGGTCTGCCGGAGCCTTCCAGTAAGCCACAATCATGACCAGGGTTAAAAGAATGCCGAAAAAGACCATGACGCGGCGGTTTCTTTTTTCCAGGCGCTGCTTCGGGAAACGGTGAAGCTTTTCATTTTCCTTTAGATAAATCAAAAGCCGCTCCCTGTTTCCGCTGAGAATCCTTAAGATAATGACCAAGGCCGCAAAAACGCAGGCCCGGCCCTTGATATAATCCCATTTTTCCACATGGGCGACAAGATAAGCGATTCCCGGCACCGCCAGCATCGGGAGCGCCGGTCCGCCCAGGAACAGGTAATCCCCCTTCCAGCGACCGTAAAAATAAGCTGCGCCGCCCAAAACGATGCCGCCGGTCAGGCAGGCCTTCTCGATGAGATCCCGGCCCGCCTCAAAACCAGCCACTCCAAAAGCTGCCCAGAGCAAAAGATAGAAAAGAATACTTTTTCTCCGCAGGGCCGCCTCATAGAGACAGAAAGCCGCCGCCATGGGCAGGAGAAGCCGCCAGAGAGAAAGCTCTCCCGGGCAGGAAAAAATGGGAAGGCTCATACAAATGCCACCGTAAAGGATCTCGTAGATCCGAAGTTCTTTATCCTTCATGCTCCACCTCCCATTTCAGGTAATCCACGCCGTGAATATTCGGGCCGGACCAGCCTTCCTTCTTATAGAAAACGCCCAGCCACAGGAAGCTCGCTCCCTTTGATGCCATTTTCCGGACGGCATCCTGGAGCGCTTCGCCCTGATTTTCTGTGATGAGGACCACTACCTGCTGGGTAGAGGTGAGCTCATGCTCCATCCTAAGCAACTCCACAGAGATAGGGCCGGGGCGCTTTTTCGCATTCAGATTCAGCCGGCTTAAGGAACGGTTGATCTTCTCGGTCTGGCCTCTTCCGCTGCCCTCCGGCACCTGAACCAGGCTGCCGGAAAGAAAATCCTCGCCGTTCGTGTAAAGAGATGCGGGAATGCCTTTTTTCAGGACGCTTCGCAAAAGAGACGCCGCCAGACGGATGGCTTCCTCGTGAATCTCCATATGTTTCCACATCGTCACATCCTCCACATCCACAAAGCAGGCCACCCGGGGCGAATATGTGGAATTCTGGAGATTTACCATAAGGTTTCCGGACCGGGCCGAAGCTTTCCAGTTGATGCGGTTCATTGGATCGGTGCCATCGTACTCCCGCATGCCCGCAAAAGCAAAGGGATCCTCCACCATGCCCCGTCTTCCCTCCAGCACTCCTCCCAGGCGGTGCATCGGCAGTTTCAGCCGGTCGATAGACACGTCGCCGGGATAAACGTAGAGAAAAGTGTCCTGCGGAATATCCTTGTAATAATTTTTCTCCATCTGGAGGCCTCCGGCGATGAGGTTGGCCTCATGGATATGATAATAGCCTCTCTTCCTGCATTTCAGCGGAATCGTACGGCTGATCTTCTGATAAAAAGATACAGAGAAAACGTCCCTTTTATACAGCTGGTCGGAAAGGGAGGCATTTTCCTCCTCGTCGATCCCAAGGCTTCGGTCCAGGAGAAATTCCACCTGGAGCATCGGTACCGGGAGCACTTTCCTGTTTTCGATGATTTCGGTGAGGGTGGCTTCCTCCCCCTCCCTGGCTGGGTGGGGCTGAAAATGGACTTCCACATGGAGATCCCTGCTCCAGAACCTCCGGTAGCCCCTTTCCAGAAGGAAGAGTAGAAGGAAAGCCGCCCCTAAGATAAGGATGAGTTTCATTTCTTCTTCCAGTCCTCCACAGGTACTTCCACTCGTTTTAAGATCTCCTCCATGACTCTCCGCTCCGCGTCGGTGTCACTGGCTCCCGCCAGCACCAGACGGTGAGCCAGCACCGGAACGGCCAGTGCCTTCACATCCTCTGGCACCACATAATCTCTGCCTTTGAGCCATGCATAAGCCCGGATTCCCTTAAAGAGGGCCAGCGTTCCTCTGGGGCTCACACCAGAGAGAAGCTCGCCGTCCTGACGGGAAGCCTCCGCGATATCCACCAGGTATTTTTTAATCTCGGGATGAACGTAAATTTTCCGGATTTCTTCCATGGCTTCGAGGATCTCCTCTCTCGTGCAGACCGGCTCCAGCGTTTTTAAAGGCTCCGCGAGCTGAAAACGGTCCAGAATCGCCAGCTCCTCCTCCTTGCTCGGAAAGCCCATGGAAAGCTTCATGAAGAAACGGTCCATCTGGGCCTCGGGAAGCGGAAACGTACCGGAGCTCTCGATCGGGTTCTGCGTCGCGATAACGAAAAAGACCTCATCCAGCTTTCTCGTCTCACCGTCGATTGTCACCTGACGCTCCTCCATACATTCCAGAAGGCTGGACTGAGTTCTCGGGGTGGCGCGGTTGATCTCATCCGCCAGAAGAATCTGGGTAAACACTGGCCCCTCCCGGAACTGGAATTCCCCTTCCTTCTGATTAAAATAGTGAAGTCCGGTCACATCCGAAGGGAGCAGGTCCGGAGTAAACTGCACCCGGCGGAACTCGCCGTTCATGGATTTCGCCAGGGATTTTGCCAGCACCGTCTTTCCCGTGCCCGGAAGATCCTCCAGCAGCACATGTCCCCCGGAAAGTAACGCCGTCAGGATCCTGTCCATAACCTCGTCCTTTCCGATGATAACCTTTTTCATATTTTCTTTGATACGCAGTATATTTTCTCTCATGGGTCTCCTATCTGCCGTTTTTCGGCTGTTGTATTCTCACATTCCAGTCCACCATTTTCAGCGCGGTACTCCCATTTCAGTCTGACTTCATGTGGAGGCAGGTCGGAAATTCTTGGTCTGTCAAAATCTGCGTTATGAGCAGAAATCCATTGTCTGAGCGAAGCGAATTATGGATTTCTGTGAATGTTTTTAGCAGATTATGACGGGCCTTAAAATTTCCCCCTGCCGCAACTGAAAGCCAGACCGGAATTGGAGCACCGTGCATCCTGCCTCATAATTAACTCTTCTCTTTCTCCCCAATTTCTGGTATGGTCATAGTGTACCATAAATTTGAATCAGAAGGAGAAATTTTATGAAAAATTTTGTTTTTTTAGGAGACAGCATTACAGATGCGGGTCGTCTGTGGCTCCCTGAATACAATGGCCTCGGAAACGGCTATGTGAAAATCCTGTCAGAAAAGCTCTCCGATAAATTTTCTGTCATCAACAAAGGCCACGGCAGCTTCACCCTCCCCTTTCTCCTGCGGAACCTGACCACCGACTGCCTCTCCCTCTCTCCCGCCGCCGTCTCCATCCTCATTGGCATCAACGACGTAGGTGTCGCCAAAAATACAGGAAAAAGCCTCCGGGCTCAGGAGTTCGCATCTAACTACGATACTCTGATCCGAAGGCTTCTTGAAGCTTCCATTCCTTCTGTTTTTCTGATGAGCCCCTTCCTTTTTTCCCGGCCCCAGGAATATTTAAACTGGCTCCCGGAACTCCGGGAAGCCGAACATACCATAGAAACTCTCGCCCGCCAGTATCAGCTCCCCTTCCTGCCCCTCCAGGACCGGATGCAGGAAGCCGAAAAATACGGTACAGACGCCCTCACTCCAGACGGAATCCATCTCACGGCTTTCGGGCATGAGCTGCTGGCGAAATGGTGGTTAGAAGCCTTTGCAGACTTTTACTGATTCTCTTCTGCGATCTTCAGGAAGGTAGCCGCATCGGCTCCCTTTTCCAGACTGAGAGAATAGGAATATCCGCCTCTCTGCCAGATCGCTAGGCGATAAATGCCATTTTCTCCTTTAACCGTGATTGAAAAGCTATCTTAACATATGCCAAGCAGGCCTGTATGTAACAAGTTCTCATTCGATCTTCTTTTTCAGTCTTATTGTAAGCTCGAAATAGCTTTTGGGCTGTAATCTTTCCCATTCTGTCATTTTTCCTACTGGGAAGTTCCGAGTGGTTCTCTTACATTTCTTTTTTCGTACAGATTCCTTCCCGGATCTCGTAGATCTCGTCGCAGACGGTCTTCGCCAGCACCTTGTTGTGGGTGATAAAAAGGTAGGCCGTCTCGTGCTCCTTCTGGTATTCCTGAAGGAAATGGACGATCTGGGCCTGGGAGATCACGTCCAGCATGCTGGTGGGTTCGTCCAGAATGATGAGTTCCGCCTCCAGCACCAGGACCCGCGCCAGGGCGGCTCGCTGAAGCTCGCCGCCGGAAAGCTCCAGCGGTGTCCGGTAGAGATGCTCCCGGTGAAGGCCAAACCGCTCAATATCCGCCAAAATTGCCTTCTCGCTGCTGTCCTTTTTCATGAGCTTATAGGGTTCCACCATACTCCGGATCAGAGGCAGCATCGGATTGAAGGAAACTTCCGGGTGCTGGAAAAGGATCTGGATCTTCTTCCGCAGCTCCCCTTTCAACGGATAGGAAAGGCGCTCTCCTTTGTAAAAAATTTCCCCGGAAGAGGCCTCGATCAGCCCCACGATCATCTGTCCCACGGTGGATTTTCCGCTGCCGCTGGGCCCCAGAAGGCCTACGGTCTTTCCCTCCGGAATTTCCACGCACACCTCTTTGGCCGCCCAGAAAACAGGCTCGCCTTTTTTCCGGCTCTTGTAAGCCTTAGAGAGCTTTTCCGTTGTCAGAAGCATGACACTCTCCCTCCTTTCCCGTATAAAGCCAGCAGCGTACCTGATGGCCCTCCACCTCCAGCATCGGAGGCGTCTCCTTGCATTTTTCCTTGCAGAACCGGCAGCGGGGCGCATATTTGCAGCCGCCCTCGGCGTAGTCCTCGTGGGCCATGGCAAAGCCCTCGGAAAAATGAAGGCCGTTTTCCGGCATCGCCGCGATCATATCCTGTGTGTAAGGGTGCAGTGGATGCTCCAGAAGTTCCTTCGCAGAGGCGTACTCCACCTGGTTGGAAGCGTACATGACGGAGATGCTGTCGCTGATCTCCCGGGCAAAATTCAGGTCATGGGTCACACAGAGCACAGCCTGGTCTTTCAGGCTGTGGAAAGCATCCACCACCATCTCGATGCGCTCCTCATCCAGTCCCTTGGTGGGCTCATCCGCCAGGATCATATCGGCTCCCGCGATGATGCCCATGGCGATCATGGCACGCTGCTTCATGCCGCCGCTGTAGGTGAAGGGATACTGAGCGGCCACCTCTTCCTCGTCACCGATGTGAAAACGCTTCATCAGCTTTACCGCCTCGGCGATGGCTTCTTTTTTTCCAATCTTCTGATGCTCGATCATGGGTTCCGCCACCTGAAAACCAACGGTCAGAAGAGGATTCAGGCCGTTTCCGCTTCCCTGGGGCACATAGGAAATTCTGGCTCCGCGGATCTTGTCCAGCTGGCGGCGCTTCATCCGGATCATGTCCTCCCCCTCGAAAAAGGCCTCGCCTGTGACGATGGCATTTTCCGGAAGGAGATGGAGGATTGCCAGAAGGAGAATACTCTTTCCGCTTCCGGTTTCACCGACGATGCAGACTTTTTCTTTTTTATTCACCGTCAGGCTCACATTTTCCACTGCCTGGACCCCATGGCCGGAGGCAAAACGCACGGACACATTTTTTACGTCAAGAAGCATCTTACTCTCCTCCCTTCTTAATCTTTCCATAGTAGCCGATGAGCATAAAGCCCAGCACGCAGACGCAGATGCAGACGATGGGCGGCACATACCACCAGTACTGTTTTTTCATGATGCTGTTCCGGAAAAAGGCATAGTGAAGAACGCTTCCCCAGCTCTTCTCTCCGAATTCTCCCAGTCCCAGGAAGCTCAAGCCCGCCTCCGTCATCATGGCACCGGAAATGGCCATGGCTCCTCTGGTCAGAATGATGTCCTTAATATTCGGCAGAATGTGTTTGAAAAGGATCACCGCCGGGTGAACGCCCATCGTCTTTTCGATCTTGATGAAAGGCAGTTCTTTCAGCTGCATGACCCGGGCTCTTAAGATTCGCGCCGTACCAGTCCAGGCCGTGATGCTGATCGCGATGATCAGGCTCCATTTGCCGGGATTCAGGTAGGCAATCAGAAGAACTGTCAGAGGAAGACTCGGCACCGCCATGGCAATATTTGTGATGGCCGTGATAATCTTGTCTGCCACTCCGCCGAAATAACCGGATACCAGCGCCAGCACCGTTCCCACACCGGTCACGATGAAAGCGGCAAAAATGCCGATATAGAGGGAAACTCTTGTGCCGTAAACCATCTCCGAGAAAATGTCCTGGCCCACATCGTTGGTTCCCAGAATGTGCTCTTTGCTGGGCGGCAGATAGGACGCGATCATCTCTTTCGGGTCATAAGGGGCAATCACCGGAGCGAAAACAGCGATGATCAGGAAAAAAAGAATGATCAGAAGGCCTGCCGTAGCCGCCGCATTCAGACGAATTTTCTTATGCATCCTGAATTCCCTCCTCTCTGATTCTCGGATCGATGGCCGCGTTGACAATATCGCTGATCAGGTTTGCAAAAACCACCAGGGCCGCAGACAGAAGGAAACAGAACTGGGCTGTGGGGAAATCCCGGTTGGACACGGCATTATACAGGATCGTTCCCATTCCCTTCCAGCCAAAAACGACCTCAATGATCATGGAGCCGGAAAGAATACCGCCGAACTGCATACAGAAGGAAGTCGCATAAGGAACCATCGCATTTTTCATCACATGACGGAAAAGGACTTTTCTGGAGGGAAGACCTTTGGACTCCGCCGTCATGATGTACTCCTCGCTCCGCACCTGGGAAACTGCGCTCTTCATCAGCATGAAATCACCGGAAGTCCGGTAAAGAATCATGATAATCAGCGGCAGGAACATATGCTGGAGGATGCTCTGCACCCTCGCCATTCCTTCGACGCCCGGGGAGACCATTCCGTTGATGGGAAAAAGCTTCATCCGGTAGGCAAAAAAGATCAGCAGGATCAGACAGAAACAGTTTGAGGGGACCGTATTCACGATCAAAAGAATAGGCGTCATAATCTTATCAAAGAGTTTTCCCGGCTTCCAGCCCGCAATAACTCCCAGAAGGGCTCCTAAAAGTCCGCCGATGATCCAGGTGGGAATCGACAGAAAAAGTGTCCATTTGCAGGCTTTGAGAACGTTGGAAACGACCGGTTTCTGGTTCGTATAAGAGGGACCGAAATCCATGGTCACAATGTTTTTCAGGTATTTTCCGTACTGCACCGGAAGGCTGTCATCCAGGCCGTACCTGGCAATGAGTTTGTTCAGGGTCTCCGGATCGTTATCCAGCAGATAATAGTATTCCTCCTGGCCCACCAGATGGATCACCGGATCTCCCGGCATGATATGTACCAGAAAAAAGCTGATGGTGATGATAACAAAGATCGTCACAAAGGCCGTCGCAATTTTCTGTGCGATATGACGGGTCATAAACGATTTCTCCTTTCACATGAATCAGGGCGTTCTGTGCTTTCGCTTTTTCCCACCCATACAGAAAAACCGCCGGAACCCGAAAGGATCCCGGCGGAAAACATTCGTTTGTGATTATTTTGCTGTCAGACGATACCAGGTTGTCGCATGAACAGCACCCCAGGAGGGATAATTTTCCCATCCGGTATATTTATCGGTGCGGTAGGGGAAGAATGCGGTCTCCCAGCACAGAGCCTCAGCAGACATGCTATCAGCCACATAGTTCTGCAGTTTCTTGCAGTTCTCGACGTACTGATCATCGTTGACAGCCTGAGTCATTGCATAATAGGTATCACGGAAGCTGTCATCGCGGATGGTTCCCCAGAGCCAGGAGCTCTCGCCGTCTCTCAGCTCGCCCATGAAGTAACGGAAAGCGGTGCTGTAGGAAGCCACTCCGGAAGTGGTCAGAGTGATGGAGATATCATAGTTTCCTTTGGTAACGGTATCTTCCCAAACTTCACTGTTGGAAAGGCTGTCGTTATCCACATGGTTCTTAATGCCAACTTTGTCCAGGCTGTTCATGATAACCTCTGCGATACGGTTTCTCATATCCATGGATTTGGAGCTGTACTGCGGGATCACAGTCAGATCCATCGGGCTTCCGTCCGGAAGCTCACGGTAACCGTCGCCGTCCACATCTTTGTAGCCAGCTTCATCCAGCATCTCGGCTGCCTTGTCAGCGTCAAATTCCAGAGAACCGATGCTCTCGTCGTATCCTTTGCAGGAAGGCGGAATCACACCTTTTCCCGGAACCTTTCCGTACTCGCCGTTGATGGTGGTTGCCAGCTGATTGTAATCGATTGCATAGGAAGCAGCCTCACGGAAAGCCTGATCATTTCCCGGAGCTCTGTCTTTACCATACTCCATCTGGTAGCAGCCGGTGAAATCGCTCTCGCCGAGGTCGAGATCCGGTGTGCCCTGAACGGTGTCGATGACGTCAGCGTCGATCGGGTTTGCATAGTTATACATGGTATCGATCTCGCCGTTCATCATAGCCATCATCAGAGTGGTCTCGTCAGAATAGCTCTGTACGGTTACTTTATCAACGGTGATCTCGCCTAAGAAATCGTTCTCCGGAACAGCCTCATAGTAGGAAACCTGTGCATCGGAATCGTAGGAAACCAGTTTGTAGGGGCCGCAGCCGATGGCTGCTTCCGGTCCGTCCAGAGTGGTCGGATCATCGATGCCTTCCCAGATATGCTTTGCGTATACGCAGGCATTGTTGTTGCAGGAAGAGTTGATCCAGTAGTAAGCATCCGGCTCGGAGAAGATCAGGGATGCGCTGTCATCGCCGGTTACTTTTACTTCTGTAAGATTCTGAAGGCTTCCGTTTTTCCTCACATCTCTCATATATTCAAAGGTGAATACCACATCATCCATGGTTACCGGCTCGCCGTCATGCCATACGGCATCCAGCGGAATGGTGAAATCGATCTGTTTTCCATCCTCGGAGATCTCAAAGGATTTCCAGAAATAGGGCTGCAGATTGTTGTTCTCATCGCGGTATACGAAGTCACCCTGGGTAAAGCCATTGTAGTTCATACGTCCGAAAGCGTCGGTCTGGGTCAGGGAGTTGAATACGTTCTGATCTGCGATGGTTCCAACGATCAGATTCTCTACATGGTTGCCAGTGCTCTCGCTGGCTGCCTCGGTCTCGGTCTCTGTGGATGTCTCTGCTGCAAATACGCTCTGTCCCGGCAGCATGGTCAGGCACATAGCCAGACTCAGCAGCAGACTTACGGTCTTCTTTTTCATTTGTTTCCTCCTTAAATGCTAGGTGTAGTAGGTACAAAATGCTTACCGGATTGCTCCGCTGCAAAGCAGCTCCCGCAATCCTCTCCCCGCCATTCGCATATCGCGAAGCTTCGCTCCGCTTTTATGCTCATGTCGGGCGGGTCTCAAGGTCTTGCGCACCTCTGTGCAAGCACAGGCGTGCAAGGACTTTTCGACCCTATAAGCACAAAAAAGTGCCTGGAAGAATTTTCCAGACACACAGAACCAAAAGAGACGTCAGATCGACCTTCATCCGCCTCTTTGGAACATGCATCAGTCTTCCATTGAAACGGATACATCTCAAAATCAAAGGGGAGGTCTTCTGGCTCGGGGTCAGCCTCCTGGTCTTCCTTCTCAGCTTTCGCCAATGGCTATTGACCATTCGTCACCCTTACAGCAGCAAGGACTGCCGCAGATTCACACTGCGTTCCCTTTTCCCTTCGATCTATTCACTTTTTTCCTTTCGCCGGAAAGACCGGCTCTGCTTTGTAGTATAGCACACAAAAAACAAAATGCAAGAACATTCTGTCATTTTATTTTTCATGAGCCAGAAGGTATTTTTATGAGTAATTTTCTTTCCTCTTTTTTAATCATCGTCAGCACCGGCACATGTTTTTTCCGCAGGGCATGGACGACCGGATAGGTGTAAAATACCTCCCCTTCCACATAGACCGCCTCGGGCTTTTCTTTCAGAATCGCCTTCACCTGGGCTTTAATCCGGTTCTTCCATTCCTGCTTTTCCATAGCCACTTCGGTGAAAATCCCATCTTCATTAAGTTCCGGAAGCTCCGGCAGCGCCATCCGGACAATCTTCACTCCCGTCAGACCCGGAAGCTTTTGAAGAAGTGCCTCCGCTTCCTCTCCTCCCCCAAAGTTTACGAGAACCGGAGCCTCGTGAAACTCCGCCAGGCTGATTTTTGCCGCCTGAACCGCCTCCTCCAGCGTCTCCGTGGTCATGAGAAAACCGCCTTTGTGACAGAACACTGCCCCTGCAATGCCGGAAGCTGCCTCCAACTCCTCATTTTCCAGGCCCAGCCATGCCGAAGGAAAACTGCACTTATAATTCAGGGAATATTCCCGTTTCTGAGGCTGGATGCAGTAGCCGCCCCGGTTGGAGGGAAAGATCACAAAAGCGATCTCCGTCTCGGAGAGATGCTTCTGGCAGGGCACAAATTCCGGCAGAATCAGAATCTGTCGATTCTCCGCGGGGATTTCTCCAGCTTTGATAGCCCGCTCCTGTTCCGCCAGGATCTCCTCCACCCGACGGTCCGCCCGCTCATTTCCGCGGCAGCGCTCAAATTTGTTTTCCAGGATCATCCCGGCCACGCTCACCGCCTGGAAAAAAGCCTCATCCGTGCCTCCCTCCGCGTCCCAGGCCGGATTGAAATTGCCAATGAGAGACGCCAGCTCATTTTTCTCCCCGGTGTTGTCATTATTGTCCAGAGGCTGAACGAAGGTCTCGTCAAAAGAAAGCGCCAGTTCTTCGCCTAAAATCTCCGCCCCCAGCGCCTCCCAGAGAAGGCCGAAGGCCGCGTAGGGCACGCCGTTTTCCCGAATCCGGCTGTCCTTCTGGTGATGGTCGTAAGCGCCTCTTCCGATGTCAAAAACAATGCCGTCAAAATCTTCCGGCACCTGATTTCCCCTGCTGATCTGAATCTCCGGGTTCAGGTACAGGAGAAGGGCCGCGGAAAACACGTCGTCCGCGTGAAATTTTCCCCCATGGGTGAAGGCTTTCGCGTCTTTTTTTCTGATCTCATTTAATAACTGATTCATGATCCATTCCTTCCATAGATAAGTTCAGGGACCCGGCGCATCTGCTCAGGTCCCTGTGTTTTTTATTTCAGATATACAGCGTTCGTTCCCGCAAATTTTCCTTTTCCGTCCCGGATCTGGATCCGCACCCAGGCATCCTTTCCGTTCAGCGGAAACTCTGCTTCCGTGATGGTCTCCCCTTTCGGAGCCAGTTTCTTGTAGCAGTCACGGCTGTCCGTCACCACAAAAATTTTCTCCACCGGAGAAGTTTTTACCTTCAGCACACCGTCCTCAATCTTCGCCTCGTGGATCTCTGGAGCCATGGAGAAATAGAAATTTCCCTCTTTCATGGCTTTGATCACAGCCTCATAGGTCAGTTCCGAGGCTTTGATCTGAATAAAGCCGCCGAAGGAATCGCACATGGAATCTGTCACAGGAAAAATGTTGTGGTTGTCGTCGGTAGCCACGGTGAAAAGCTTCTGCCCGCTCCGGAGCATCTCGTCGTAGCTCTGGGGATTAAAACCGTAGAGACCGTCGTGCTCGCAGCCATGGTTGTAGATCTCCATGGCCCAGAGTCCCTCGAAATCCTTGTAATCGTCATAATTCTGCAAAGACCAGTAGGGATGATTGTAGCAGCACAGGAAACCTGCCTCCGTCCGCTCCTTTATGTAAGCGTTCTGTCCGGCCATATCCTCGTAGACATAGGTCGGCAGCGGGAACTCTTTTCCCTCCTCCGGATGCTCGTCGTAGAAATTCAGATGATAGCATTTGGCATGAGGCCAGCCGCCGCATTTTTCCGGATTCTCGGAAACATCCACCTCAATACCTGCCAGCGCGATGAAATTTTCATCCGTCAGCTCCGGATGGTAGCCGTAGGTCCGGTGATCTGTGAACGCCACGATGGAATAGCCTCTTTTCTGGTACTCTTCCTTGATCTGTTCCTTGGTCAGTTTTCCATCGGAGATCACAGTATGGCAATGCAGATTTGCCTTGTAAAACTTACCCTCTCCCGGGAAAAAATCATAATCCTTCATTTACTTGCCCTCCATACATCAGGATGGGTCTATTGTACCACAGAATGAAGAGCTGCGGCATACTTTCTTTTCCGTTCTTCCATTTTTCCTTCCTGGAAAAAATCTCCTCTTTTGCAGTAACGGTTGATGGGTTCATGGGAAAACATATACAGCCGGTTGACTTTTTCCCCGAGAAGGCCCTCGGGATCGTCAATGACCGGTGCTCCGGGCCAGATTGCCGCCCTTCTTAAATAATCTTCCATCCGTTATCACCAGCCTAACTGCTTCTTATTCTCCATCTGCTTATCCAGCATCTCGATGAGTGCCGGGATCTCACTGGGATCACAGACCACATAATCCGGCGTTTCCTCCTCATTTTCCGGCTTCATCCGGTACCGGGGACTGTAACCTGCCAGCACAGAAGTAATTCCCATTCGGTTGGCTCCGACGATATCACGCTCCAGGTTATTTCCAATCATAATTATATACTTTTTGTCCGCCTCTTCAAGGTTCATTTTCTCCATGGCCGTCTTAAACATTTCTCCGGCTGGTTTGCAGACACCTACAGTCTCAGAGATTGCGCGCACCTCGAAATAAGTCTCCATCTCGTGCTGCTGATAAATATTATCAAAGGATTCCACCAGGCCGTCCGCCACCAGAGCCACCCGGAAACCCGCATTTTTCAGCTGAAAAAGGACTTCTTTGATTCCCGTAAAAAATTCTGCGTGATCTACAACGTCACCTTTTATTCTCACCTCGGTGGATTCATCCACCAGCGTATCTCCACTGTCCAGAAAAATAATCGCATTTCTCATGATTTTTTACTCCTTTCTTTCTGTTATTATAACAGGCCTACGGGGCTTTTTTCTATACATGAATATGCCGGATTTATATATTTTTGTAACCTTCCATTTCAAAAAAAGACCATGTCCCCGGATCTCTTCTGATCTGAAAACATGGTCTTTTCTATAATAACGCCAATTCCAGCTCTTCCAGCATGGTTTCCACCTTGAAGGGTTTGGCGATATGGCCGTTCATTCCCGCTGCCAGAGCTTTCTTCCGGTCCTCGTCAAAAGCGTTGGCCGTCATGGCCAGGATGGGAATCTTTCCTCTTGTTCCGGGCAGGTTCCGGATCGCCTTTGTCGCCTCGTAGCCGTTCATTTTCGGCATCTGGATATCCATGAGAACTGCGTCATAATAATCCTCCGGCTTCTTTTTCAGAGTTTCCACACATTCCTCGCCGTCTCTGGTCCACTCTGCCTGAAGGCCACATTCCTCCAGAAGCGTCACTGCAATCTCCGCGTTAAGCTCGTTGTCCTCAGCTATCAGAATCCGTTTCCCCTTCAGCATTTCCGCAAGATCTGCCCTTCCATTCTCTTTCTCACGCTCGGGATCCGGTCCATCTGCCAGAGCAAACGGAAGCCGTATGATAATCTTCGTGCCGGCTCCAACCTGGCTTTCCACCTCGATAGAACCATCCATAAGCTCCGTCAGGGCTTTCACGATGGGAAGCCCCAGGCCGGTTCCCGTCACCTTGCTCTCCGTACTGGTTCGTTCGCGGGTAAACTCTTCAAAAATGTGAGGCAGGTACTCCTCACTCATTCCGATGCCTGTATCTGTAATCTCAAAACGGTAGGAACCCCAGCCTTCTTTTTTGCAGGGCTCTTCCTGGATCCACACAGAAACACTGCCGCCCTCCGGCGTATACTTGATGGAATTACTCACAACATTCAGAAGAATCTCCCGCACTTTGGTCCGGTCGCAGCGCACATATTCATGCTCCACCTGAAGCTCGCAGCGGTAAGTCAGTCCTTTTTTGCTGACCGCCGGCTCAAAAACTGCATTCAGCGCTTCCTTCAGCTCCTCAAAATAGCCCACTTCCCTTTTCAGTGTGGCTTTGCCGCTCTCGATTCTGGCCATCTCCAGCACATAGTTGATGAGAGACAGAAGAAAGGAACTTGAAGAACGGATCTTCTGGATATAATCCCTGGCCCGCTCTTTTTCATCCATATGTTTTTCCAGCAATTCAGAAAAACCGATGATCGCATTCATGGGCGTCCGGATATCATGGCTCATATTGAAGAGGAAGCGCGTTTTTGCCTCATTGGCCAGCTGTGCTTCTTTCGCCGCTTTTTCCAGCTCCTCCGCATGCACCTGGTCCCTGTAACGCCGCAGCTCAAACTGCCAGTAACCCAGCGTCACGAGAATGGTCAGCGCAATTACCAGAAAATACCCTCCCGCCGCCTGCGTCGTTGACACCCAGCCGCCCTGAGGGACAATCTCAAAATACCAGGTATCGTTAGGTACCTCACAGGCTACCTCCATCGTATTCTCAAGACCTCCGTCCTGACACTGAGCGATGGAAAACCGCTCCCCGGTAGACATGGTCCGCTTCCAGATCCGGTAGTGGTAGCCCACATCCTCCAGTTTATCCAGCTCAATCTCATCGATGAAGTTTTCCCAGTTGATAACCAGGAGAGAAAAACCCCAGAAGGTCTCCTTCCCCTCTTTCATGAAATAGATCGGATTGAAGAGCAGCATTCCGGTTCCGCCCTGCTTCAGCTCAAAAGGTCCTGCAATCGTGTACTCTTTGCTGTCCCTGGCCAGTCTGGCCTCCATTCTACGCTCCGGATTTTCCAGCATATCAAGACCCATGGCCGCCTCATTTCCCTCCAGGGGATAGATCTGGTTGATGATACCGTCCTTTGCCATCTCGTATGCCTCAATAACCTCGTTTTCATTCTGCATCAGAGCTGCTAACTGGTTAAATTGCTCATCCGTTATATCATGCCCGGACTCCATAACATTTTTCATCAGATCCGATTCCACGAGATATTTATTCAGCTGGGATTCCACCATATTCACGGTGGATTCTGCCGTATAGGCTGCCTTCAGTCTCGCCTGTTTTTCCTGACTCTGATTGAGCAGAAAAACGCAGCCCATCGTCACCAGAAGCGTCGCAAAAAAGACTGCCACCGCCCGCAGCTTCATGGTCTTTTGTTTCATTTTTTTCTCCATACCATGAACTCCTTATCAGAAAGAATAGGTATTCTTTCCATGATACAAAAGCCGGATCGTATTATAAATTCCCTTATCAATATCAACGCTGCTCTTACCAATTGCTGTCAGAGTGCTTTCCATTGCCATTGTCTAACCTCTCTTTTGTTTGCTTTCCCTTGCTTTTTTACCAGCCCATTATAACGCGGAGGCGGGGGATTTTCAACAAAGGAATGGAGATTGGGCAATTTGTTCTTTCTGTACTTTATGCTCAAAAAATCTTCTTTCTTGCAAAGTCTCATATTTCATGATATGATTATTTATAAAGTTCTGTTTTTCAGGAAAGAAGGATTCTATGAATAAAAGAAACATTCCTGTGGGTGTATCTGATTTTTCAGAGATACGCCAGAACGACTACTATTATGTGGATAAATCAGAGCTGATTCGTGAACTTTTAAAAACTTCCATAGCTAAAGTTACGCTTATCACCCGTCCCCGCCGTTTTGGCAAAACACTTGCCATGAGTATGCTTGCAAACTTTTTTGATATACGCCAGAAGAATGAATCTCTGTTTCAGGGACTTGCCGTCTCATCCGATTCCTCTTTCTGCAAAGAGTGGATGAATCAGTGGCCTGTTGTCTTTCTCTCCTTAAAAAATATTGACGGACTGACTTTTTCTACCGCCTACCAGCAGTTAGCCTATGAGATCGGACTTCTTTTTGAAAAACACAAGTACCTTCTGACTGATGAAAAAATAGGCCCTGCTGAAAAAGAACTTTTTGAACGGCTGAAAAATCGCTCAGCCAGTGAAGTGGAAGTTTCCCGTTCCCTTCAGTTCCTTTTGCAGCTTATGACATAGCATTATGGAAAAAGCGCAATTCTTCTTCTGGACGAATACGATGTACCGCTTGCCAAGGCCAGCAGCAATGGATATTATAAAGAAATGCTCGAGATCATTCGTGCCATAATGATTACCGCTTTAAAAGATAATCCCAGCCTTTGTTTCGCTGTCATTACAGGCTGTCTTCGGATTTCAAAAGAAAGCATCTTTACTGGAACCAATAACTTCGTCTCCGATACCATTACAGATTCCCATCTGGATGAATACTTCGGTTTCACTCAGAAGGATGTAGATCAGCTTCTTGCCGACACGGACGCTCAGGATCATGCTGATGACATAAAAAACTGGTATGACGGGTATCATTTCGGAGATTTCGATGTCTACTGCCCCTGGGACGTCATGAATTATCTGCGCGATCTTCAACGAAATCCCAAAGCCCTGCCTTCGAGCTACTGGAAAAACACCAGCGATAATGCCATCATCCGCTCTTTTATCGACTATGCCGGTTCCAGTATTACCCGGAAACTGGAGACCTTGCTTTCCGGCGGTTATATCATACAGGAAATCAACGAAAATCTCACTTATGATTACCTCCATTCTTCTGAGGAGAATCTCTGGAGTGTTCTTTACCTGACCGGTTATCTGACCTGCCTCAAAGATGACACGCTTTCTCTCCCTGCCCGTTCCATCGCTCTTGTCATTCCCAATGCAGAGATCCGTGAAATATTTGAAACCACGATCATTCAATGGTTTGATGACAGCGCCCGGAGCTGGAACCGAAAGCCTCTATTTAATGCCATCTGGGCAAAAAACTGTGCTGCTGCCACCGAAGAAATGAACCGTCTTCTCAGAAAAACCATCAGCTATCACGATTATAAAGAAGACTTCTACCATGCTTTTCTGGCAGGCATTTTTGCCGGAGCCGGATATACCGTAGAATCCAACCGGGAACACGGTGAAGGCCGCAGTGAGGTCGTCGTCTATGATTCGGAAAATGGCCACGTTGCCGTTTTTGAAATCAAATACGCACAAACCTCAGCTTCTCTTCCCACCGCCTGCGAAGCGGCTTTAACCCAAATTGCCACCCGCATGTATGCTCAGGAATTTGAGGACAATTACGACCAGATTTACTGCTATGGGATCGCATTCTTTAAGAAACGATGTCTGATTGAGATAGGAGCAAAATAAGCAAAAACCAGGCTGGGACAGCTTTTTGCAAGTCGAACCAACCTGGTTTTCTTTTCATTTTCTGTTTAATCCTTTTTCCACGATCTCATCCATATTCAGAAGAAAATCCTCAGCGCTTATAAACAGGCTGCCTTCTTTTTGCAAATCCCCTTCCGTATCGATGATAACCCTATTATTAACGATCGCCGTATCTATGTAAGCCAAAGGGTCATTTACATCTTTTAACGGCATGGCTTTACAAATACTGTCCACCTCCAGATAATCAGCCAAAGAAACTCCGGATAGTCTTCGCACCTCGGGATAATTGAAAAACGGAATCTTATCTATATACATTCTATGAAATAACGCGTCCCTGGCCGAAGCATACAGTCTCACAAAATCCGAACTGCTTACTACAACTTTGAATCCATTATTGATATATCTGTCATAAAGGAAACAGCTTCCACCAATAATTTGTGTAAACACCGTTTTCTTCCATATTTGTCCCTCCCTTTACTGTTTTTTCTTAGCATAACATAGCGGCGGCGGAATGTCATTTAACCAGGAGTTCAATGACATTCCAGCCTCTTTCTGATAAGATAAAGGTAAAGCAAAGGGGGAAGCCATAAATGAAAATACGGACAGATTTCGTGACAAACAGCAGCAGTTCTTCTTTTATTTTTAAGGAGTTCAACTCGGAAAAAATCAAACAGGCGGTAGAACACAGGCTCGCGCTTTCTTCAGAAGAATGTGAGAAACCCTGGCATCCATATCTCAGAGAACTGGCCTCTTCTATGGCAGGACGACGCTTCCGGGAATATCCTCTCCGTGATCTGATGGAAGTTTATTCCTGGTACTGTAATGAGGTGATCAGCAAATGGCTCGGAGTCAAAATGTGGAAAGACTGGGACGATTATGACCGCTGGAACGCAGAACTGGAACAGGCTCTTTCCGAAAAAGTGTACCTGAGCAGCAGCGATGAAAAATGGAACTCCCTGTTTATTCTGGATCTCTATGAAGATTATTTGTACAAAACCGATCAATGGAATACCGATGAAAAAAGCATGGAGGTGTCCCTGAAGATTTTAAACGCTCAGGTTAAGGACTATCTGCAATCCTGGGAATGCGAAGGCAGTATTCTTCAGGTTTTCTATATGAATAACCTGGACGAGCTTCTGAAGGGTGCAAAGCGCTTTGAGGGAAAAGAACTTGCCGATGTGATGGAATACTTTTTTGGCGCTCAGTATTTGTATTTCGATGAAACGGAAACTCATTATCTGATCTCCGAAGCGTTAGAAGAAGCCGGACTCTGTTTATATTCCTGCTGCCATATGGGATAAGCGATACAGATTTCGTAAGTTGTGTTGTATCATCTATAAGAAAGGGGTGAAGTGAAACATGATTTATATTACCGGTGATACCCATGCGGATTTCAGCCGCTTTACAAAAAGGCAGCGTTGTCGGCTTCCATTTGAACTGACCGAAAAAGACATCGTCATTGTCTGCGGTGATTTTGGACTACTCTGGGAGCGAAATGACAAAACACTGAAGTATAACCTAGACTGGATGTCAAGATTGCCATTCAAAATTCTCTGGGTATCCGGAAACCACGAAAATTATGATATGCTGGAAGACTACCAGCTGGAAGAATGGCACGGAGGGAAGGTCCGACATATCCTTCGCGATCAGATCATTTATCTGGAACGGGGGCAGGTGTTTAAAATAGAAGGCAAGAAGTTTTTCACCTTTGGCGGGGCCTCCAGCCACGATATTCAGGGCGGAGTCCTTGATCCTCATGATCCCGACTATGCCAAAAAACGGATCGCCGCAAACAAAGCCCGCCTGCCCTATCGCATCAAAGGAATCTCCTGGTGGGAACAGGAACTGCCCACAGAAGAAGAAATGCAGGAAGGCATTCGGAATCTTGAGAAAGTGAACTATAAGGTTGATTATGTGATAACCCACTGCCTGGCATCCAGCGTACAGGGGAAATTGGAACGGTATTTTGGCAGCGGCGATTTTATCCATTCATATAAGGAAGATATTCTGACCGAGTATTTCGATCGGCTGGAGCAGAAGCTGCAGTATAAATACTGGTACTGCGGGCATTATCACCTGGATATGGAGGTTGATGAAAGGCATGGGGTAGTGTATGAGGGGATTGGGGCGGTGAAGTTGTAAAAAATTGAGCTTACAGTTTGAGCTTTTCACCCTTGTTTTATATATAACAGTTGTTGAATGGCATGTCAAGAGCAGGCGATTTTCCGCCTGTCTTAATCGTCGGTTTACTCGTTATTCTGGAAGACGACCTTCGTACATAATACTCAGTTCGCCATATACCTGCGCCCAGTTTCGAATCGTACTGGTCCATTTTTTCGTAGCCTCAAAAGTGGCCAGGTACAGCGCTTTTAAAAGGGCCGTATCGCTTGGGAATACGCTTCTCTGCCCATTCAGCTTCCGGTAGGTGGAATTCAGGGATTCAATCGCATTGGTGGTATAAATCACCGTTCTGACCGTTGTTGAAAACTTGAAAATTGGAGAGATGGCATCCCAGTTATCCTTCCAGCGTTTCATGGAATTCGGATATTTGGGAGACCATTTTTCAGTTACACGATCTAAAACTGCCAGCGCTTTCTTTTCATCTGCGGCCTGATAAATGGTCTTCAGATCCGCTGCAAATGCTTTTCTGTCCTTGTCAGGGACATATTTCAGTGTGTTTCTTACCTGGTGTACGATACAGCGCTGATACTCGGTTTTTGGAAAAGCAGCAGCGATTGCTTCTTTGATGCCGGTTAAACCATCTGCACAGATGATTAATACATCTTTGACACCCCGGTTTTTCAGTTCGTTCATAACGGAAAGCCAGTATTTTGCGCTTTCGTTGTCGCCAACGCTGATGGTCAGAACCTCTTTCCTTCCGTGTTGATTCCAAGAATCACATAAGCTGCAAGCTTTCGGATCACACCATTATCTCTTACGGAATAGTGAATTGCGTCGATGTAGAGAATGGGATAGACTTCGTCCAACGGCCGGTTCTGCCAGTCTTCGATCTGTGGCAGGATTTTATCGGTTACATCGGAAATAAAACTCTCCGAGGTCTCAAAGCCATAAATATCTTCGATGGTTTCGGAAATCTGTCGGGTAGTCATTCCTTTGGCATACATGGAAATGATCTTCTGATCAATATCAGAAATATCTTTCTGACGTTTTTTCACCACCTGTGGTTCAAATGTTGATTTTCGGTCCTGCGGCACTTCGATTTCCATCGATTCATATCGGCTGTTGACCTGTTTGCGCTTATACCCATTGCGGTAATCATCATTATCCGAACGTTCTGATTTTTCATGCCGAGATGATCGTCCATTTCCGCTTCCATCATTTCCTTAATGGTACCGCCTAAAAGATCCTTGAGCGCATCCTGGATGTCTTCAGCAGACTGGATATCATACTCTTCCAGGAGCTGATGGATGATGTTTCGTTTTCCTTCGGTCATTTGTACTCGATGTACCGGTTTCTTTTGTCTTGCCATAATAAAAGGTCCTCCTAATGATATTTATTGTATCATAGAAGAACCTTCCAAACATTATTTTACAGAAAAAGTTTCATACTCTCAAAAAATCTTAAAGTAGAGGTAAGATTTCATCTATTATTTTTCCTTCTGCTTCTGGGATTCCTGCGTATAATAATGTCAACTTATATGCTGATTTTCCCCCATTTTCACTCTTCGACTTAAGTGCTCTTTCAACCGCTACTTCTGCCTTCCACAATGAATCAAATTCCTCTGGCAATGGATCAACTTCCTGTGAACCATCATAATCTCCCATATAATATCCTGCACGAAATTTGCAATTTTCATCAAGTTTTACAATGCAAGTTGCGGAGTCATGTTTATGTTTAGGTTTATATTTATATATTAATTCTGTCTTATTAGGTATAATATAATTATAATACAACAGCGCCTCTAATAATTTGCGACCTTTTAATTTTATTTTTTCGAAATCCGGTTTTATGATACTTTTCCCTAAGGATTCCAATATAACATTATTAATATACTTTCCTTTCTTATTAAAAAAATCAGAAATACCAGACCCATTATTTATACTATTTTCTCTGATATCGTTTCGAATCATCTCTATTATTTTTTTATGTTTTTCATAAATTTTAGAAGACACTTCTTTTTCAGTGTTTGCCAATCTTGTTTCCATAAATGGATTTGAAATATCTAATGCATACTGCTCTAACACTTTTTCCGTATCTTCTAATTTTAACTTTTTGCAGTATTCATATGCCGGTTTTATTACTTCATCAAATAACTCCTGATATGTAATAGAAATAAATTCCTTATTTTCTACTCTTGTTTTTGAGGATGCCTTTAAAAGAACATAACATTTTTGTCTATCTTTATACTTTTCTTCACAATACTCATAATAAGTATCTGATTGCGGTTTTCCATCATTCCTAGTTTCATCCGCTTTGATTTTATTTTCTATAACCAATACTACAGAGTCATTTTTTCCAAAAATATCTATACGCCCACCAGGAACTTTATACTCTGTTTCAAACCTCATATCAGCAATATCTTTTCTTTCAATCTTAAGATTTTCTCTCTTACTTTCAACTAATTCTAAAAATTTCTCTAAAGCAAATTTGCCTAATTTGTGATTCTCCGTAGGATCAAGAAGCCAACTTACAAAACTACTATGCCACTCCTCTCTTCTCTTATCTCCCATAATAGTAAATGGGTTGGGTGTATTATATTTTTGCATTAATGCTTTGAAATCTTCATCATTCTCTAATGCTTCCAGCAGTTCTTTTACTTCCAAATTCATCTCTTCTGACATATTCAGACCTCCGCACACTTAATTTACATATTTAAATCATTCTAACTTTTAAAGCAACACACCCAAATTGTTTAATCCAAATACATTTTCACACTTTCATTTTTTGATATTATAACATATTTTTATATATTTTCATATATTTTTTGCAAGTATTTTAACATTTCTGTGACGATTCCCTATCACTCTATTCCACTGTTGAATTTTAAAGAAATTACCTAATACTCCTGCACCATTAATCACCTAGCCTTTTCCTAGAGTTGATGTCTCCCCTCCTGCAGTCGTGACAGTGCTACGCTCTCTTTCTACACGGGGAAAGCGGACTGGTGATTCCGCTTTTCCCCGTTCATCTATTTATTCAGTTTTTTCAGACGCCCGATGTATTTTAAACTGCTGTTTTACTTACAATTGATGCTGATGATATAGGAGCGATTGTATATGCTCTTTCCTTTCTTCGCCGCGTATTCCACGCAAAGAACGGTATTCTTTTTGATAACAAGCGTTCCGCCATTTTTCACTTTTTTTGCCGTATTCCAGACTGGTCCTACTTCCTCGCCTTTGTAGTTATAGCGAATACTTACGATCTTATAATCAGATGGAAGAGTAAATTTAATTCTTGCCTTTTTCTGTGTGGTCGTCATTTTTAAATAGCCGGCGTACTGAGAACGATTCAGCTTGCGTGTGATATCCAGATTTCCGATTTTGGCGCTTTTTACAAAATCCGGACGGAAAACCACGGTACAGGAAAGTCTGTAGCTCTTTTTATTCTGTTTTACATTGAAGCTAATTACCGCTTTTTCTCCATTTTTCAACGTTTTTGCAGTATAATTCAGCTCCAGAAAAATCTTCTTTTGGGTCGAATCAGCATAAGCGCTGATATGGGAATTGCTCGATTTTACATTACTGATTACCGCTTTGGAAGAAACATTCTTCACACTGATCTCATTAGTGCCCAGTAAATCATAGACAACGTATCTTTCCTGAGTCAACGGATTCTTCATATTTTGTTTCTGATAATAAACTGTTTTCGTTTTCTCACAGGAAGGTCTCGCCGCTGCCAGCGTCTTCATTCCTCCCAGATGCAGTCCCGCAAGCAGAAGCAGTGCCCACACGCATACCTTTAAGAGCTTCGATGTTTTTAACGCAGTTTTCATAATGATCCTCTCCTTTTCTTTTTACTTGCTTTTATAATCAGCCGTACATTCGGGCAGTCCGGCATGATTCCAGTCCATACCTGTTCTGTTTTTATAGGTATTTCCACTCAGCAGGAAGTAGCCTCCCTGCGGATCCACAATGTACCATTTTCCATCCACACGAACCTCATTCCACTGATGGCTCGGATTCGCGGAACTGGAGTTGGCATGTACATAATAGCAGCTGATGCCAATACCGTCGCAGAGCGCTTTCATCGCCCGGGCAAAACCGGAGCACTGAGCTTCCCCGTATACAAGAGCTCCCCAGGCCGTGTTGGCTCCGTTATACTGCCAGCCGCCCCAGGCATATCCGCAGGTATAACGCAGATACTGATAAGCGGTCAGCACCTTTTCGTACTCGCTCATTCCTTTCTTGATAAAGTTCGCTTTGAAGGCCTGGACTACCCGGCGAACTTCATTAAGTTCAGAAGCAGAAAGTTTGGATCCATAAACAGAACTGCCAGGATTATTGTACTCTCCGGCAATACTCGGTGTATTCAGCCGGACTACATATTTGTCTTTTGTAGTGACAATGATGGCTTTCTTTCCCACATAGCGATAAGGTCGGATCTGATAAAAATAGCTCTTTCCAAACTGTACATTTTTATCGACAAAGGTGTTGTTTGTGTCGCCAAGCACTTTCGCTATTCTGGTCCATTTTCCATTCGGCGTTTTCCGGTAAACCAGATAACCTTCTGCGTGTTCTGACCTCTGCCAGGCAAGATCCACCTGATTGGAATTGTTGACATAACCTCGAACGATATAAGCTTCGTTTAAAGCGGTAAGAACTGCTTTCGGCTCTGAAAGCTTTCCCGCATTTTTCGTATATTTATCGTACAGCCGTACTTTGTAATAATAACGTTTATTAAAACGAAGTGAAGTATCTTCAAAAGTGTAAAGGTTCTTGTTTTTGGAGCAGACCACCTTTTTCTTTGCACACTGTGTCATATAATCGCCGCCATTATAGCTGACCCATTGTGTCACATAATCAAGATAGTCAATCAGCTGATATTTGCCGTTCTTTGAAGTGGAGCGGTAAATCCGAATCTGGTATGTATCGTAGCCCGATGGAATGTTGACTGCAAACTGCACCGTATTCCATGAGACACTTTTGATCGTCTTTATCTTAAGTGTCGGCAGATTTGATGATGCATGAACCGGCGCTCCCGTCATACACAGAAGCATAAGAACCATAGTAAGCATGATTCGACACCAACATTTTCTTGCTCCCTTTGCTTTTTCTCTCATCTTAACTCCTCCTTCTGGCTCTGTTTTTCTCCCTGCTTTGGCTTGATTCCGTCTTTTTTAATGAAATCTTCCATAGGAATATCAAAGACGCTGCTCATTTTGAAAAGACTGTCTATGCTTGGAATCCCTCTTCCAGAACGCCATTTATAAATAGCCTGTGTAGAATCAAATCCCAGTAATTCCTTCAAATCAGCGACTGTTAAGGCTTCATTTTTCATGAACTGTCTGATGTTCTCTTTTACAGTTTCAGTATCAATTTCCTGACAATCGTTTGCTGATTTTTTCATCAGTAATTTATCTCCTTTCCAATGTTATTAGCTTTTCCTATGCTCTGCAGATTTTTAATAGGAATTACATTTATCCTGGACTATCTCTATTATACCTTACTGGAAAACCAAGCACTACAGTCGGAACCTCAAAATTTTGCTTCCAGATCAAATTTTTTTTGCTCTTTGGTTAAAAAATTATACCTCGTTGATTAAAAATTAATCTCATTGATTAAATTTACATATCACATCAGAACCAAAAAGTAAACCCTTTTATCCTATAAATTTTAACAATTTATCAACTTATTTTTATTTGTTATCATAGAAATAACTGACAATATAAAAATACATATTTTCTTATAAACTGGATTTTTCTATGACAAAGAAAAGAGGCGAAAAGATTACTACGCAACCGTTTCACCAACATAAATCAGTTTTTCAATATAGCTCCTGTTTTCTCCAGTAAAAACAGGAATCTCTTTATCAATGATCCAGCGATTTCTGGAAATGCCATCTTCTCCCTGATATTCCTCTTTTCTGCAGCAGCTTCCTCTTTTCTGCTGCACAGAGAAATTATTCCAGTTTATCCCTTTCTGAAGCATCAGCATATCCTGGATCTCACTGCAGGATCTATTCTGTAGCTCTCTGTGAGAGAAATTTGCCTGTCCTACCATCTGGATGGAATTTCTGGTTGCATCAGCCTGTCTCCAGTAGAGATAGTTTGCAACCTCTTCTTTGGCCAGATTGAAAGCTCTGCAGTCAAACTGGGCAAAACCAGCCTTCTCACAATACACGGCATCCCTTTCTCTTGCTGCCAGCCGGGTGAACGCTCTATTAAACGCCATTGTAGCCATAGATGCTGCAATGGACACGATCTTCTGAATCTCATTGTCAAACCAGGAAGATGCCGTAAATTTCTTATAATCAACCAGAACCAGACTGATCTCGTCTGACTGTGTGTAGCCCAAAACACAGCCCTGAATGTTCTCACATAAATATTTCATCGTCTCCTGCATTGCTGCCATCAAAAGCTCGTCAAAAGGTCGTTTAAAGCCCCGCGTATAAGTATGGAACGATCTTCCGTCAATCCTTAAAATGACCGGCATTCTGCTCATAAGCGTCCCTTTTGACACTGACTCATATTTCTTCATACGCTTTGATAAATCTGAGCTATCCATGATTTCACTTTCTCCATTCTGTCATTTTACAATCGCCCCAGAACGCTCTGAAATACCCGGTAATTCTCATCATCCTGCGGGGAACAGTATATTGCGAATTCAATGGTTTCAAATTTCATCCGGTATTCCTGCACTGCCGCTCTCATTGCCTGCGCTACGGTCAACGGCGGATTGCAAAATGCTCCGCAGCCGAAGGCTCCAAGGATCACAACTTCATTTCCCTTTGCCGCTGCGATTTCCAGCACACGACGCATCCTTTTCTCATGCAGTACCTGCAGATCCTTCCTGCTGATATTCACAGCCGTATTGCCATCCCCGGAGTTCATTCCATTGCTGGGATTTTTCCGCAGATTCGGAGCCGCACAGGTCAGCACGTTCACAGAATACCAATTCTTTTCCGGCAGCAGTTTCGGATAACTGGTATCTGATTTAAAAACGAGGACTCCCGGCGTATAAATACAGTCATCCTTGTGCAACGGATCCTGCTGCCGCCGATTGGGGCCGTAAAACTTATTCCACACCCACGGTTCTTTCAGATTCGGATAAAGCGTCGAGCAACGGCAGATAGCCTCTTCCTGAGCGGATGATCCTTTGGTTACGCCGCCTCCGGGATTTGTAGCCGACGCAAAGTTTAAGATACAGACCTGTTTTTCCGCATAGGCCGCCGCTGCCTCCAGCGTCCGCTTTTTGCTCACGATAATTCTGGCCGACTTTTCATAAACCCGCCCGGCATCAGCCATAATCTGACCGTCACCGGCAAAAAACTCCTGTTTTTCATTAGAACCTTTAACTGCAGAAACCAGCCTTGGATTACTGCCGTACATACGCTGTGAATCCTCAAAAATTTCAATATTTTCTTGTCGTCCCATGATTTATTTATACCTTCCTTTCACCGTACACTGCACAACACAATTTCCGGGCAGATCGGGCAGCCTCCCATGCAGTTGCTTCTATGTTCGCATTCTGGACATGCATTTTTCAAATGACTGCGAAAATCATCAAATGCCTTACTGAACCAGGCCTCCTGTATTGTCGAACTTCTCAAGTCCACACTCCACTGTTGTTTTTGATTGTCAAAGCTGCATGGCATCATTTTCAGATCCGATGAGATATAGGCGGACCATCTGCCTCCCTCACAGGTATCCATAGATCTGGAAGCAAATGACGAACTGCCTAACAGCGCCGGAACGGTGCAGGAATCAAAGCCGATTTTAAACAGAAACTGCTTTCTCTCAATACACTCCAAAAATCTTTTCAGATCGGGATTTTCTTTTCTTATTATCTGCGTATCACTCCCCAAACCTACCGGTTTATGCAATAAAAAGACAACTGCGTTAATCCCTTTTGGAAACTTGTCTCTCTCCAGCAGATCAATGGCTTCTTTTATGCTGTCTTTCATCAAAACATAATGAATATTGGTCTTAACGCCTGCTTCCAGTAAGAGTGATATCGCCTTTAACGTATACGGACTTCTGTACCAGCTCACCGCTACCGCTCCGCAATATTTCTTGCATATCGCCGCTGTCTCTTTCGTCATTCCCAATCCGGAGGTGGTAAAATTGGGGACAATCTCTGCATCCCTGCATATTTTCAGAATTTCTTCAAAGGCTTCGTGCTGATCCGGATCTCCACATCCGCCAAGAGCTACCTGATAGGTATTTTCCCTGCATTCGGATATGATTCTTCTAAAATCCTCTACCCTCATATTGGCATCCGCACGATTTAACCCATTTTGATAACACTGAATACCAGACTGCAGACACAGACCCGACTGCCCATGCCTGCAATGGCCCATAATACCAATGTCCAAAAGTTCCGGGAAACTTGCCATAAATGGATCATCTTCCGTCTCTTTTCCATCGACCAATATTCCCGTTCTATAATAAGCTCCCGTTCTGCTATCAAAACAGGACACAAAAGTTTTCTCTTTTCTGATTCTCATCTTTTATCCCATATGTTCGCAGGAATATAAACATAATCCTGCTTTTTCTAACGCTTCACGGATAAGACTATAAGTTTCATCCTCATAAAAATATAAATACTGCGCTCCAAACAAATATTCCATTACCTCCGGGAGCTCTTTCCCCTCAAATTGTTTCGCTCCTTCCAGAAGTTCTTCTATATTATTTGTGTAAAAAACCTGCAAAATGTCACTGTCAAAATCCCACGATTGTATATATTCCCGGGCCTGACTATTTAAAAGGTCAACTGTCACTTCTATGTCTTTCGGCCACACGCCATCTATATTTTCTAAATAATTTTTATACATGTCTAAAACAAACATGGCATTCCATTTTTCACCATTGCCGCTTATATATACTTTTTGTGAAAGTTCTGTTTCCCAATCTTTCCCTTCGAGCCATTTACTTATCACATCCCACCGATACCAGGAATAAACTTTCATCAGATCCCAAAGCGGGTATTCACAAAATCGTTTTCCCACTATATAAGGGATCATTTCTCTGGCTTTCTCATAGTATATTCTCTTCCACTTATCTTTAGGTAAAGGCGAGAGCCTGTGTTCTATCGCCTGCTTTATTTTGTCAGGATTGTATTCTTTAAAAATAAATGATGAACTGCTGCTATTCGTTACAAAATCTGTTCTTATCTTCATTTATAAATTTCTCCCTTTATAACTCTCTCGTTGATATCAGCCTGAAACTCCTCAATCCGTTTATAATCCGGGAGTTCCGGGAGCGCGGTGTGTGTTTTGGCATATTCGAAGCGCTTGTCATATTCGTCGAGAATCTCATAAAATTTCGGGATGGGCTGTCTGTTTTCATTTAAAAATTCACCATTTCGGATTTTCATGAGGAGATCGTGCTCTTCTGTGCGGCAGGTGATGATTTCCTCCTTTTCCAGAATATCAATACACATCATATAGAGCCGCAGCGTGTGCGCCATATGCTTGCCCAGTTTATTGTGCGTCATTGCAGTCTTATTTCTCTTTCCGATCTTGTTGTAGCTGCTGACAATGGATTTCATGTCGTTCCACATATTGGCATAGTCCCGCAATGGATAATGCTTCAGATGAACATCCATAAAGATCTCCTTCTCCATCTCAGGCCTCGACGAATCATCCAGATACAGGCGGATGGATTCTTCTGGGCAGGTCAGATAGCGTTCCCGGAATGTGAAGAAAGCATTTTCAATAGAATTTAAAATATGCCGTTCATATTCTGCCTGGCTGGTCAGACGGGCAGACTTGTTTTCCAGACGCCGAAGCTGCGCCTGCCCATAGTTTCCGAAAGAGTGGATGCAGAGTTTAGACAGAAACATTTTTCGGTTGGCCAGAAGTTCTTTCCCGATTTCTGACAAATAAAGATACTGTTCCGGTCTGCAGCCGAGCTGTTCGACTGTATTCGGATTGGCTTTGGTCAGCAATTCGATGATTTTGTTAAAAGAATAAATCGCTGTATCGGTAGGAAGATCCGTAATCGTCTGAAAATCTTTTCCGAGAAGGATCTCCTGCTTGCCGTTCAGCGTAATCCCTCGAATATCCAGGTCACTGTCTTCTTTTTCCATACCGTATGCATGGCTTCCGCCAAGGGTAAGCAGAATGATATTTTTGCCAAGCCGGGGATCCTTCCGCAGAAAATCGTAAGGAGTATCCGCTACGACAGCTTTGATTTGTTCTATATTCATATTGGCCCTCCTCTTTTTTAAAAAATAATCTGTTTTTATAGTATCAAAAAGGAAACAAATTGTCATTGAACCCGTAGTTAACTGACAAAAATAAACTGCTGTGGTATACTAAAACCAGCAATAAAATATAACAAAGGAGGCTGCAATCGTGGCAAACAGGTATATTTCCGATCTACACTTTTTTCATAAAAATGTAACGGCTATGGGCAGCAATTTTGACAACCGTCCGTTTCAGGATATCGAAGAAATGCATGAGGGAATCCGAAAACGCTGGAATCAGGAAGTGGCTCCGAAAGATGACGTCTATGTACTGGGGGACCTGATCTGGAATCTGAGAAACGGCAACCGGGAAGCTGCAAAAGAGCTGCTGGATTCCCTGAATGGGAAGCTGCATCTGATCCTTGGGAATCATGACCGGACTGCTGACCCGCTGTTCGATGAATGTTTCGAAGAAGTAACTCCCTACAAGAGACTTACAGAGCTGTTGGACGAACAGAAACGTACCGTCATTCTCAGCCATTATTATATGCCCTTTTATGAACACCACATGCACGGAGCGATTCTGCTTCACGGCCATTCCCATCGAAGCCAGGAGGCCGATCTTGAACGTAAGATTACCGCAGAATTGCAGGCAAAGGGGATGGCTCTCCAGATTTATAACGTTGGCTGTATGTATCCGTACATCGACTATACTCCGAGAACCTTGCAGCAAATCATGGATGGATATGAGCGGTGGCAGAAAGAATGTGTAAAATAGTTTCTTTATCCGAAAAGGTCTTCGTATACTTTCTGCTGCTGGAAGCCGTTTTTCAGAAGTTTTTCATATTCTGTAAATGCGGATTTTCAACTGTTTCCCATTGGCTGCAGTACTCTTCTGCCACTTTTTTCGCCTCTTTTTCTGAAATTCCATTCTGGCAGGCAAACTGCTCTTCCAGTGTGCGCGGATAAATTTCTTCCAGCGTTTCAAGACAGATGGCACACAGCATACATGGATAGGGAAGCTTCCGCGAATCATTTTTTCCAATAAAACAGCCTCCGTCCACATTTATATCATTTCGCAGATAACCGATCATTCCCCGGCGTCTCTTGTCAGAATCCATATACTGATACAGTCCGCTCACGGTTGGCGTATGGCCATGAACAATAATAATATCTTTCTGTCGGTTTACATCGTGTGAACGCCACCAGAGATTTCTTTCTCTTCGCTCCTCTTCATTCACCGTTGGTTCAAAGGTATCTGAAGCGTGTACAATATCAAACTTTACGCCATTATCCATTTCCACTTCAATTCTGAGCGGCAATTTCCCCAGAAACTCCATAACCGGGTCCAGCTTTTCAGGGGCAAGCGCATCATGTGAACGCATTACCATATCAAAGTCATAGTATGTATTTGGTTCCTTTTTCTGATGATCGCTCTGATACCAGAGTCTCCATTCCCGGTACCACTCCAAAACCATTTCTTCATGATTTCCCAGGACACTCTGATATTTCCCGCCCGGCCTTATGTGTTCCATAGCCCAGCCAAGCATCTCCCAAACTTCAGGCCCCCGATCCAGAAAATCACCTGTCAGAATGATGGTTGCCTCCGGATCTCTCTTTTCTATCTTTTCTTTCAGCAAAAGGAAGTCTTCATAACACCCATGTACATCCCCAATAACATAATGTTTCCCTTTTTCCTGCATGTTGTTCTCCTTGATTCCAGGTATTTATTCTATAAAAAAATGTCGGCAAATTCCCGACATTTCTCTATTGCCTACAGCACAGCCATGAGGCAGCTTCCGGACAACCGGTTTTGCACCTTACCTTTTTTCATGGATTTCAGTGCTATTTTGCACCTACAGAAAATAGCTTTGTTGCAAAAATTCAATGATTCTGTAAAAATACGAAAAAAGTTCATTCCCCATTTTTCAATAATCTACGCCCGTTAACCTCGCATGGTGCCGGATTTGAACCGGCGACTTCCAGAGCAACAATCTGATCCGCTAACCAACTGCGGCAACCATTGAGTTTTGTCATGGTAGCATCATCGACGCTTTAAAATTTTATCTCATAAAATGAGCAAGTGCAGCCTTGACCCCGCTGCTGGGGAAACCGGGTTTGAAGTTTTCGTACTGCAGGCAAATCATATTTAAATTTCAATAAAAGTCGTTGCGTTTGAGACTTTAAGCTGCGTATCCAGTTCGCTCAGAAGTGTATTCCGCTTTACTTCATTCTCATCTATGAGTGTCTTGATATCCAAAGGATCTACCAGTTCCATGGTATTTTCTTTCCGAAAATCATTTACTGCATCCAGCGAATTGTCACCTTTTCCTTTGCTGTCCTTTCCCAGAATGCTCAGCCGAACGGCATCCGCCCGTTCTTCCAGCTGCAGATTCATATTTTTAATCTGCTGCACACTCCTTGTATACTCCTGGTCCATTTTCCGTTCCATATTAACTTCAAAAAGGCTATTCTGATAAGCGCTCTTCCCTCTCAGTCTGTTCCGGAGAGAAACCGCTCCTGTAACCGTAAAGTCACCCGCCTGGGTATGAATTTTTACTTTTGCATTTGACACTATGATTGTCTCTTCAATCTGATAGTATCTTTTTATCTTTTCCTGGATCTTTTCAAACACTTCCTGAGCATTCCGGCTAAACTCCGTTTCGTTCAGCTTTCTTTACTGAGTCTTCTCTTCCCGCTCGCAAATTGTATCTGCAAAACAAAACTTAGCTTCCTGAATAAGGCGACAAATTTCATCTTGCAATGTTTCTTTCTCCGTGAGCGCCTGCGTTATCAACATTTTCTCTCCCATTATTTTCCCTCCTCACACCTCAACGTAAGTAAGCGCATTGGAAACAAGAATTGCTTCATCCAGCTTCTGAAAAAGTGTATTCATATCCTGAAACTGCTGATAACCGCTTTTCACTTTTGCAATGTACTTTCCTTTTTCCTGGCGCAGATTAAAAACATTTTCTTCATTCGGTCTTATCACATCCACAAAAGAAATTTTTCCAATTTTATCTGTAATCTTTTTTGCCAGCAAATCTCTCTCGTCCAATGCCCTCTGCCACAAGGATCTTTCTTGCCATGACGATACCTCCTTTTATCTTACATATTCTCCTGATTTTTGTCTCTATTATATAAGATTTCAGCAGCCTTGTCATTGAACCTGTAGTTTACAGATTTATAATATTAATACTTTATAAATTGAACAACTATTTCTTTTGAACTATTAGCCGACTTGGCATTCTTGCTCTCACTGCAAACGTAAATGTGTCAAAAATTTTTTCTAAACTGCGCTATCTTGTACAGTTCTTGCAGGTATTTTGTGATTCACAAAAAATTCCCATGCACCAAATATATCTTCCTGCATGAAATCAAAAATTAGCAAGAACACATTCATTTGGATCATGAGAATTTTTCTCATCCTTTAAAACAAATTTTTTCAAATCAATATTAGTTTTTTCAGACAGCCGCCTTATTGCTTCAGCAAACATTTGGCACATCAGATCCGTCTAACTCATCTTCATCAATATCCTCATAATAATTGGCAAGCGCCTCCTCACGAGAAATTGTAATTCCACCAACTTGTTTAAAGAAATTCACCAACGCTCCAGCCAAATCAACTGTCGCACCACTTTCTTCCACATAAAGCCGCCCGTTGCAGTGGGGGCAGTAAATTGACTTCGTCGCAATCCGTTTTACATCCTCTCTTCCCATATTGGGATTTTCGACCATTTTTTTGCAAATCGGGCATCTATATCGCCACATAATTATCCCTCCTAGTATAGTTGACTTTTTCCTGTAACAGTACCTTCCGATAAACGTTTGCCTGTTACATTCCATTTATTATCCTCAGCATCATAGCTGGTCTCAGCCTTCCATCCTCCATTTCAAAGGCTCAGACCGACCATGATATACTATTTACTCTTTTATATTAATTCATACAATGCACATCTAATTACTTTCTTTCTCAATATTATTTAAAAATAATTTCTTATCACTAAATACAACAATTTAGCTCAGCCAAGCATCTCCCCAACCTAAGGCTCCCGATCCAAAAAATCACCTGTCAGAATGATGGTTGCCTCCGGATCTATCCTTTCTTTCAGCAAAAGGAAGTCTTCATAACACCCATGTACGTCCCCGATGACATAGTGTTTCCCTTTTTCCTGCATGTTGTTCTCCTTGATTCCAGGTATTTATTCTATAAAAAAATGTCGGCAAATTTCCGGCATTTCTTTATTGCCTACAGCACAGCCATGAGGCAGCTTCCGGACAACCGGTTTTGCTCCTTACCTTTTTTCATGGATTTCAGTGCTATTTTGCACCTATAGAAAGCAGCTTTGTTGCAAAAATTCAATGATTCTATAAAAATACGAAAAAAGCTCATTCCCCATTTTTCAATAATCTACACCTGTTAACTTCTCGCATGGTGCCGGATTCGAACCGGCGACTTCCAGATCCGAGGTCTGATCCTCTATCCAGCTGAGGTACCCACTGAGTTTTGTCATGATAGCGTCATCTGCGCTTAAAAATTTTCTCTCATAAAATGAGCAAGTGCAGCCTTAACCCCGCTGCGGGGGAAACCGGGTTTGAAGTTTTCGTACTGCAGGCAAAACACTACTTAAATTTCAATAAAAGTTGTTGCGTTCGAGACTTTAAGCCGCGTATCCAGTTCGCTCAGAAGTGCGTTCCGCTTTGCTTCATTCTCATCTATAAGTGTCTTGATATCCAAAGGATCTACCAGCTCCATGGTATTTTCTTTCCGGAAATCATTTACTGAATCCAGCGAATTGTCACCTTTCCCCTTGCTGTCCTTTCCCAGAATGCTCAACCGGATTGCATCCGCCCGTTCTTCCAGCTGCAGATTCATATTTTTAATCTGCTGCACACTTCTTGTATACTCCTGGTCCATTTTCCGTTCCATATTAACTTCAAAAAGGCTATTCTGATAAGTGCTCTTCCCTCTCAGCCTGTTCCGGAGAGAAACCGCTCCTGCAACCGTAAAGTCCCCCACCTGGGTATGAATTTTTACTTTTGCATTTGACACTATGATTGCCTCTTCAATCTGATAGTATCTTTTTATCTTTTCCTGGATCTTTTCAAACAATTCCTGAGCATTCCGACTAAACTCCGTTTCGTTCAGCTTTCTTTGCTGAGTCTTCTCTTCCCGCTCGCAAATTGTATCTGCAAAACAAAACTTAGATTCCTGAATAAGACGGCAAATTTCATCTTGCAATGTTTCTTTCTCCGTGAGCGCCTGCGTTATCAGCATTTTCTCTCCCATTATTTTTCCCTCCTCACACCTCAACGTAAGTAAGCGCATTGGAAACCTTAATCTTCATATCCAGTTCTTTCAAAAGCTTCTTCTGCTGTTTCTTCATTTCTTCCAGCCTGTTCTTCAAATCCAGTGGATCTACAACTCTTACGCTGTTTTCATGAACATACTGTTTGAGAAAATCCTCTGTATTTTTGTTCTCCGCTGCAGGTGTTGTCGAATTTCCATCCATCTGCTTCCGCATCATATCCGCTCTTCTCTGAAGATTTTCATTTTCCTGTTTAGCCTGCAAGACCGCATTTGTATACTGCTGCTCAAGCTCATTCAGAAACTGCATCCCAAAATCCTTTTTCCCGGTACCAGAAAGCTTCTCTGTTTCCTTCATCCTGCTTCTAAGCAAAATCGCATTGGCAACGGTCATTTCACCGTTTTCCGTACGGATCACCGTATTCGCATTGGAAACAAGAATTGCTTCATCCAGCTTCTGAAAGAGTGTAATCATATCCTGAAGCTGCTGGTAGCCGCTTTTCACTTTTGCAATGTACTTTCCTTTTTCCTGGCGCAAATTAAAAACATTTTCTTCATTCGGTCTTATCACATCCACAAAAGAAATTTTTCCAATTTTATCTGAAATCTTTTTTGCCAGCAAATCTCTCTCGTCCAATGCTTCTGCCACAAGGATCTTTCTTGCCATGACGATACCTCCTTCTATCTTACATATTCTCCTGATTTCTGTCTCTATTATATAAGATCTCAGCGGCCTTGTCATTGAACCCGTAGTTTAGCGGGCATAAAAAAAGACCCTACAGAAAAATCTGTAAGGTCCATTTTTTTAATCAATCTCAGATTAAACCAGCTCCAGAACAACTTCCATAGCTGCGTCACCTTTACGGAGACCAATCTTAACGATTCTGGTATAACCACCGTTGCGGTTAGCGTATTTCGGAGCGATCTCGTTGAAGAGTTTATCAGTAAGATCGATCTCTTTTGCTTTTTTGCCCTCAGCCGGTACCTCTTTTACAGGGTACAGAACTTTAGCCATCTGACGACGAGCGTGCAGTTTGGAAGGAGCATCCTTCTTGATCTCTTTCTGAACTTCATCGTAAACGGTAGTTTTCTTTCCGTTAACAACCTCTTTTACTCTCTTGCCGTCTTTGTCCTTGCGGGCAACTTTAGCGGTAACGGTAACGGTCTCGAAGTTGTCTTTCTCGCGTACTGCCATAGCGATCAGGCCTTCAGCGACCTTGCGGATCTCTTTTGCCTTTGCCTCGGTAGTAACGATTTTGCCGTGCTGAATCAGAGCGGTAACCTGGCTTCTGATCAGTGCTTTTCTCTGGTCTGCAGTTCTGCTAAGTTTTCTATAACCTGCCATTATTCTTTTCCTCCATTTGTGGAACACCAGTTAATGCTCTTCGGTCTTACTTAAAAGGTGCTGTCTCGTCCATTCATGTTAATAGTTACGGGAAAGCCCGGTAGAGAGCTCTCTCGTACAGTAGCTGCGATCGATCACTCGTCGCTGGGGTTGAGCTGTAAGCCTAACTCCTTCAGTTTGCCTAAAACTTCTTCCAGGGACTTGCGGCCCAGGTTACGAACCTTCATCATATCCTCGGAAGTTCTGTTGCAGAGCTCCTCAACGGTGTTGATGCCGGCACGTTTCAGGCAGTTATAAGAACGAACGGAAAGTTCCAGCTCGTCGATGTTCATCTCCAGAACCTTTTCCTTCTCGTTGTCTTCTTTTTCAATCATGACCTCTGCGGATTTTGCATTCTCGGAAAGGTCGATAAAGAGATTCAGGTGTGCGCTGAGTACCTTAGCAGCAAGGCTGACTGCCTCGTCCGGACCCAGGGTTCCATTGGTCCATACGTCCAGTGTCAGTTTATCATAATCGGTAACCTGACCTACACGGGTATTCTCCACCTTCAGGTTGACACGCTCAACGGGAGTGTAGATAGAATCTACAGCAATAACGCCGATGGGCATATCATCTGTTTTGCCTTTCTCAGCACTTACATAGCCACGGCCTTTGGTGATAGTCAGCTCCATGTACAGCTTGCTGTCAGCTCCGCCATTCAGGGTAGCAATCACCTGATCCGGATTCATAATCTCGATATCCTGATCAGCCTGTATGTCAGCTCCGGTCACAGTACCTTCGCCGTCAAACTCGATGTAAGCAACTTTCGGCTCATTGGTCTCACTGGAATTTTTGATTGCCAGTGATTTGATATTCATAATAATTTCAGTGACATCTTCTTTTACGCCCGGAATAGAACTGAATTCATGCAGGACGCCTTCGATTTTAACCTGGCTGACAGCCGCGCCCGGAAGGGAGGACAGCATAATTCTGCGAAGAGAATTGCCCAGGGTGGTACCATAACCTCTTTCCAGAGGTTCCACAACGAATCTTCCGTACTTCTTGTCTTCTGAAATCTCAGCTATCTCAATTTTTGGTTTGTTGAAATCGAACATAAGCCCCTCCTTTTTTGGGTTTTAGAATCATGAGGGTGATCCCGAAGGAAACCTCAAGCGTGCCTGAAAAACAGACACGCTCGGAAGTTTTCCAGGATTCTGATACGAAAATGCGCTGTTAATTATTTAGAATACAGCTCGACGATCAGCATCTCATTTACCGGAACGTCGATCACTTCTCTGGACGGAAGCTCTTTAACAACACCTTTCAGGTTCTCCTGATCAGACTCAAGCCATTCCGGAACCAGTCTTCCGCCGGTTACTTCCAGAATGTCTTTGTATCTCTGCATGCTCTTAACTTTCTCTTTGATCTCGATGGTGTCACCAGCTTTAACAAGGTAAGACGGGATGTTTACCTGTTTGCCGTTAACAAGTACATGCTTGTGATCAACGATCTGACGTGCTTCCTGTCTTGTACGAGCGAAGCCCAGACGGAAGATTACGTTGTCCAGACGGCTCTCCAGAATGGTCATCAGGTTGGTACCAGTCATACCCGGCATTCTCTCAGCCTTCTCATAATAGTTGTGGAAGGGTTTCTCCAGAACACCATAGATGAATTTTGCTTTCTGTTTCTCACGAAGCTGCAGACCGTACTCACTTACTTTGCGGTTTGCTCTTTTCAGCTCTCTCGTGGATTTTTTATCAATTCCTAAATAGATCGGATCCAGGCCGAGGGATCTACATCTTTTCAGTACAGGAACTCTATTAACTGCCATCTCTCATTTACCTCCTAATTAGACTCTTCTACGTTTCGGCGGGCGACAACCGTTGTGCGGTACAGGGGTTACGTCACGGATGCTGGTTACTTCCAGACCGCATGCCTGCAGTGCACGGATAGCAGCCTCACGTCCTGAACCCGGACCCTTTACAAAAACGTCAACAGTCTTTAAACCATGAATCAGAGCTGCTTTGGTAGCAGTCTCGGCAGCCATCTGTGCTGCATACGGAGTAGATTTCCTTGAACCTTTAAATCCCAGACCACCGGCACTTGCCCAAGATAAAGCATTTCCCTCAGCATCCGTCAGGGTAACGATGGTGTTATTGAAGGAAGACTGGATATGTGCCTGTCCGCGTTCAACGTTTTTCTTTACGCGCTTTTTTGTCACTTTTTTGGTAACTTTTTTAGCCATTTTTAAACTAACCTACTTTCTCAAATATTCAACGATGGTTTATTATTTCTTCTTGTTAGCAACAGTTCTCTTCGGACCTTTTCTGGTACGAGCGTTTGTCTTGGTCTTCTGGCCACGAACCGGAAGTCCTTTTCTATGACGAACACCTCTGTAGCATCCGATTTCCTGCAGTCTCTTGATGTTCATTGCGATCTCACGACGAAGGTCACCCTCAACGGTAACGGTCTCGTCGATTGCATCACGAATACGTCCTACTTCTTCATCGGTCAGATCTCTGACACGGGTATCCGGATTGACATTTGCCTTCTCCAGAATTTTTACGGAACTTGCTCTACCGATACCGTAGATATAAGTTAATCCGATCTCTACACGTTTTTCTCTTGGTAAGTCTACACCAGCAATACGAGCCATGTAACATTTCCTCCATTAATATTTGATATCGTCTTAAATTGAGGCGGTGTGGATTCTTCGATCCCACAGCCCAGCACAGCGAAGCCATGCCTTTCCGTACACTCGAACTTATTTGCGAGGCGCTTTGCAGCTCTCTTCGTTCAACTGCCGACCCGGTACAAGTCGGGAGCGGTGGGCTAACCGCAGCGTCCGGTATTGTAAGCAATATACGGTGAAACAAGTCCACTTTCTATTGTTATCAGTGTTTCCACGCCTCCTGGCGTTTCGCACTGCAGCCGCTCTTCATTGTTTGGAAAATCTCAGTATAAAGTGTGAATAAAATCAACCCTGACGCTGTTTGTGCTTCGGATTCTCACAGATAATACGGATACTTCCCTTTCTCTTGATGACTTTGCATTTCTCGCAAATCGGTTTTACTGAAGATCTAACTTTCATGATGGTCCTCCTTTCCACCTTGTCGTGAACATTTGGGCATAAAAAAAATAAGCCCTTTGCACAGTTCGTGAATGAGTATAACACCTTACCTAATAAAAAGCAAGCTTTTTTTCGTTTTTTCTTGTTCACTTTTGGGGATTTTTTTAAAAAACCGCACTCCAGACGATTTTCACTCGCCTGAAGTACGGTTTCCTTTGATTTGGCTTATTTATCTCTCCAAATGATGCGTCCCTTGGACAGATCATACGGGGACAGCTCGATGGTTACTTTGTCGCCGGGAAGAATACGGATGAAATTCATCCGAAGCTTTCCGCTGATGTGAGCCAGAACGACGTGTTTGTTCTCCAGCTCTACTTTGAACATGGCGTTGGGTAATTTTTCCAGAACTGTTCCTTCTACTTCAATAACATCTGCTTTTGACATCTGCCTTAAAAAACCTCCTATAACTCTTTCCTGAGATATTGTTTGATGATTCGCTTGACCGCTTCATTGGTGAGCGGTTCCGGCGCCTCCACGGCGCCTTTCTTGATGACCTGAATGTGTTTCCGGTTCTTCCGTTTTGGTGAAGCTGTATCTTTCAGTTTTCCATCGGAAAGCCAGACGAATTTCTCGTCCGCTTTCACGATGTAATAGAGGCTGCCTTTGTCATGACCGGCCAGGGAATAGGCCAGCATGCCCGGTCTGATCTCTTCCATATCAAGACCTGCCATTATACATGACCCAGAGTCAGGATATCCGGTTCGCCCTCTTCGTTGATGAGAATCGTATTCTCATAGTGAGCGGACAGGCTTCCGTCCTCAGTCACAACGGTCCAGTCGTCGTCCAGCCACTCGACATCCGGGCGGCCGATGTTGATCATGGGCTCGATGGCCAGGGTCATTCCCGGCATCAGACGGATACCTTTTCTCTTCTGACGGAAGTTCGGGATCTGGGGATCCTCATGAAGAGCATGGCCGATTCCATGGCCGACAAGCTCCTCTACGATGCCGTAGCCAAAGGGCTCTACATAGTCTGCAATAGCGTTGGAAATATCAAACAGATGATTGCCTGCTACTGCTTTCTTGATTCCCTCGAAGAAACTCTGACGGGTCACGTCAATGAGCTTCTGTGCCTCGGGAGTGATCTGGCCTACCGCATGGGTTCTGGCTGCATCGGAATGCATGCCCTTGTAGATCAGGCCAGCGTCGATGCTGACGATATCACCCTCCTGAAGGATCTTGTGCTTGTTGGGGATGGAATGAACTACTTCGTCATTTACGGAAATACAAAAGGATGCCGGATAACCGTTATAATTCAGGAAATTCGGGATGCATCCAAGGCTGCGAATCGTCTTCTCTCCCAGATGGTCAAGTTCCCAAGTGGAGATGCCCGGCCGAATCGCCTCCTCCAGTTCTTTGTGAACAATCTCGAGGAGTCTTCCGGCTTCTCTCATTAACTCAATTTCTTTCGCAGATTTAATTGTTACTGACATATGATCATTCTCCTAAAATATTGACAATTGCCTGGAATACGTCTTTCATATCAACGGTTCCATCCACGTTTTTCAGAATGCCGGCTTTCTCATAATAATCGATCAGCGGCTGTGTCTGCTCATGATAAACATTCAGACGCTTCTGAACAGTCTCGGGCTTGTCATCATCACGAAGAACCAGATGCTCACCACAGGTGTCACAAATATCCTCTGCCTTCGGTGCATTGTAAACCACATGATAGGTAGCGCCGCAGCCTACGCAGGCTCTTCTGCCGCCCATACGGTGAACAATGTTCTCATCCGGTACATCTACATTGATGGCATAATCCATCTTCTGGCCAAGCTTATCAAGAGCTGTGGTCAGGCACTCTGCCTGGGGAATCGTTCTCGGAAATCCGTCCAGTACATAACCATTGGCACAATCCGGCTGCTGAATACGATCAACTACGAGATCACAGGTCAGTTCGTCCGGCACCAGTGCGCCCTGATCCATATAAGTTTTCGCTTTCTTTCCAAGCTCGGTTCCGTTCTTGATGTTTGCGCGGAAAATATCGCCTGTGGAAATATGCGGAATTCCGTATTTCTCAGCAATCTTCTTGGCCTGAGTTCCTTTTCCAGCCCCCGGTGCTCCTAACATAATAATTTTCATACTCTTGCCCCACCTTTCTTCTTCATGAAACTGTTCTTTTATGGCGCAAAACAAAGATGTGTATCCTTGTAATCCCCCATACACATCTTTTTGATGTTCATTCGGAACAGCCTATTCAGTTGGATTATATCATATATTTTAAAAGTAGTACAGGAAAAAATCCGCATAATCCGGCTTCTTCCTGAGATTTTTCCCCAGAAAAAAGACAAGTGCACGCCCCTCCCCCGCAAAACTGCGAAAGACGGAGCGTACACCATCAATCTCCCAGGAAACCTCTGTAATTGCGGACGAGCATCTGGGACTCGATCTGTTTCAGAGTCTCAAGGATAACGCCTACAATAATGATCAGAGAAGTACCGCCGAAGGATACGCTGGCTCCGAACACACCATTGAATACAAGCGGAATGGTCACAACGATGATCAGACCGATCGCACCGATAAAGATGATGTAGTTCAGGATCTTGTTCAGGTAATCCTGAGTCGGCTTACCGGGACGGATACCCGGGATAAATCCACCCTGCTTCTTCATGTTGTCCGCTACCTCAATCGGATTGAAGGTAATGGAGGTATAGAAGTAAGCAAAGAATACATTCAGTACCACATACAGCACGAAACCAAGTGTGTATACCGGCTGATTCAGATTAAACCAGCTGCCCTGATTCAGGCCAGTGATAATCTTGCTGCCGATTCCGGTGCCGCCGGTTTTTCCCATAAAGGAAGCAACCATGGTGGGCATGGACATCAGGGAAGATGCGAAGATGACCGGAATAACGCCGGCAGTATTGACTTTCAGAGGAATGAAGCTGCTCTGTCCGCCAACCATCTTGCGGCCCTGCATTTTCTTGGAATACTGTACAGGAATCTTTCTGGTTGCATCATTCAGGACAATAACCAGAACGATTGTTACCAGAATAACGGCAATGATGATCACAGCTGCCAGCGCACCTTTTGCAACAGTCTGACCATCCTTGAAGACGAAAATCTCAAAGAGGCTATTCATATCGCTGGGGATACGGGAAAGAATGTTGATCATCAGGACGATGGAAGTACCATTGCCTACGCCCTTTTCTGTGATACGCTCACCAATCCACATCAGGAAGGTAGAACCGGCAGTCAGAGCTGCCACAACAGTGATCACGGCACCCGCTTTGGTGATGAAGGTAGCGCTGGAGGAAGACATTGCAGGGATCAGACCCTGGTTTCCAAATCCAATCGCCATAGCTGTACCCTCGATGAGAGCCAGACCAACGGTCACATAACGGGTGATAGCAGTCAGTTTCTTTCTTCCATCCTCTCCGTCGCGCTGCATTTCCTCAAGCTGGGGAATTGCAATGGTCAGAAGCTGGATGATAATCGAAGATGTAATGTACGGTGTGATACTCAGAGCCAGAATAGACATCTGCTCAAAAGAACCTCCCGTGAAGGCATTGAAAAAGTTGAATGCCTCAGCACTCTGCTTTGCGAACCAGCTGGAAAAGTAGGTTCGATCAACGCCCGGGCAGGGCAGCTGGGATCCAAGACGGATCACCAGCAGCATCATGAAGGTAAAGAACAACCGCTGCCTAAGGTCTTTCACCTTTAAGGCGTTACGCAGTGTTGCTAACATTAGATCACCTCTGCTTTTCCACCAAGAGCCTCGATCTTAGCCTTTGCACTCGCGCTGAATGCGTTAGCTTTTACTGTCAGCTTCTTTGTCAGTTCGCCATTTCCGAGGATCTTCACACCATCTTTCGGGTTTTTGATAACACCGGCTTCGATGAGAGTCTCAACGGTAACCTCTGTATCGTTATCGAATCTCTCAAGAGCACTGATATTGATTGCCTCAATATCCAGTGTATTTCTGTTGGTGAATCCTCTCTTCGGAAGACGTCTGTACAAAGGCATCTGACCACCTTCGAAACCGGTACGCGGAGCGCCGGAACGAGCTTTCTGTCCTTTATGTCCTTTACCAGCAGTCTTGCCATTTCCTGAAGCATGACCGCGGCCTCTTCTGAAGTTATCACTGTGCTTGGAACCTGCAGCAGGCTGTAAGTTGGATAATTCCATGATGACACCTCCTTATATCAAATAATTGTTATTAGATCTCTTCTACTTTTACTAAATGTCTAACCTGAGCAATCATACCTTTGGTAGCAGCATTGTTCGGCAGCTCTACGGATTTGTTGAGTTTCTTGAGTCCAAGAGCCTCAACGGTAGCGCGATGCTTCGGGATGGCACCGATGGTTGATTTTACTAAGGTGATTTTTAACTTATCTGCCATTTTTGAAGACCTCCTTAAGCAAGAATCTCTTCTACAGATTTACCACGGAGTTTTGCAACCTCCTCCGGGGATTTCATCTGTTTCAGACCATTGATGGTTGCCAGAACAACGTTCTGTTTGTTTCTGGATCCCAGGCATTTGGTACGGATGTTCTTAATACCAGCCATCTCCAGTACGCTACGAGCCGGGCCACCGGAGATGATACCGGTACCTTCGGGAGCTCTCTTCAGAAGAACGGATGCGCTTCCGAATACTCCAGTCCAGTCGTGGGGTACAGAATTGTTTGCATCAAGCTCAACCTTGATCAGTTTCTTGGTTGCATCCTCTTTACCTTTGCGGATTGCTTCCGGAATCTCGGTAGCTTTTCCAAGGCCAACACCAACGTGACCGTTACCATCGCCTACAACTACCAGAGCAGTGAAACGCATGGTACGTCCGCCTTTAACAGTTTTGGATACACGTTTGATTGATACTACTTTATCATTTAATTCAAGCTGACTAGCATCAATAATTTCATGCCTCATGTGTTCTTTTCCTCCTTGTCTTAGAATTCCAGACCAGCTTCACGAGCTGCCTCAGCTAATGCTTTCACTTTACCCTGATAAATGAAGCCGCCTCTATCAAAGACAACGGTGTTGATACCCTTTTCCAGAGCTTTCTTAGCGATTACGGTTCCTAATTTTGCTGCAGCTTCAACGTTGTTGGTTTTCTCAAGACCGTCTTTAACATCCTTCTGAAGGGTGCAAGCGGAAACCAGAGTCTTTCCAACAGTATCGTCGATAATCTGAGCATACATATGATTGTTGCTTCTAAACACAGCTAATCTCGGTCTCTCGGTTGTGCCGCTGAAACGATTGCGGATTTTGCGGTGCTTATTTTCACGAACTTTAGTTCTAGATTCTTTGCTAACCATTTTCACACTCTCCTTAGATTATTTCTTACCAGTCTTACCAACTTTACGTCTGATAACCTCATCAGCATATTTGATTCCTTTGCCCTTGTAGGGTTCCGGAGCTCTCTTCTCTCTGATCTCGGCTGCGTACTGGCCAACTTTTTCTTTGCTGATACCTTTAACGATGATCTTGTTGCCTTCTACAACGGTCTCGATGTCAGCAGGATCTTCCATATCTACGGAGTGGGAATATCCCAGGGACAGAACCAGTTTCTTACCCTGTTTTGCTGCTTTGTAACCTACACCATTAACCTCAAGGGTTTTCTGGTAGCCTTCGCTTACACCAACAACCATGTTGTGGATCAGTGTTCTGGTCAGGCCGTGCAGGGATTTCATCTTCTTCAGATCATTCGGACGGGTAACTACTACATGGCCATCCTCAACCTTAATGGTCATCTCTGCCGGAAGAACTCTCTCGAGAGTACCTTTAGCGCCTTTAACGGTAACTTTGTTGCCCTCAGCAACCTCAACAGTAACACCTGCCGGGATGACAACGGGCTGTCTTCCAATTCGTGACATGTTATATGTCCTCCTATAACTTAGATTTTCGGAGAAAGCCGAAGCTTTCTCTGTTTTCAGTTTCTATTGTCAAGCTTCAAAAGAAGCCTGCTTTCGTCAGCGTTGATTACCAAACGAATGCCAGAACCTCGCCGCCGATCTGAAGCTTACGAGCCTCTTTGTCGGTGATAACGCCCTGGTTGGTAGAAAGGATAGCTACGCCAAGACCGCCAAGTACTTTCGGCAGGTTCTCTTTGTCAGCGTATACACGCAGACCCGGTTTGGAAATTCTCTTCAGGCCGGTGATGATCTTCTCATTCTTATCTGCACCGTATTTCAGCTCGATGTGGATAGTTTTGAATACGCCATCCTCGATAATGTCATATTTCTTAATGTAACCCTCATCCAGAAGGATATTGGCGATTGCAATTTTCATTTTGGATGCCGGTACATCTACAGTATCATGTTTCGCAGTGTTAGCGTTACGGATTCTTGTAAGCATATCTGCAATCGGATCACTCATGTTCATTGAGTTTTGCCTCCTTTACGTTAAATATATGGAATAATGGATATTTGAAGTTGAATTCAAGTGGTGTGAGTGGCATCTCGAAGCCTGACAGCTTCTCGATGTGAAAGGGTTCGCTGATATCCAAAGGCAAGAACCACAAAAATGGCGGCTGGCCAAAGAAGAAATCAGGACGCATGTCGGCAAGTGTGAATACTCACACTTGCTGTCGCAGTAAATCCGTCATAGCTTCAAAAGCCTGCGAGCAGTCTTTTGAAACTCTGTCGTTTTTCCTGCCGACATGCTGGTTGGGGATGGGAACCCTTTTGCTCTCCCCTGCTTACCAGCTGGCTTTCTTTACGCCCGGGATCTGGCCTTTGTATGCCAGCTCACGGAAGCAGATTCTGCAAATTCCATATTTTCTCAGGTATGCATGCGGACGACCGCAGATTCTGCAGCGATTGTACTCTCTGGTGGAGAATTTCTGCTTACGCTGCTGTTTGATTTTCATTGACGTTTTAGCCATGAAATTGTCCCTCCTAATTATTTAGCAAACGGCATATTGAACTGTGCCAGTAATTCACGAGCTTCTTCATCGGTCTTAGCGGTGGTAACGAAGATGATATCCATACCTCTTACCTTGTCAACCTTATCGTACTCGATTTCCGGGAAGATCAGCTGCTCTTTGATACCAAGAGCGTAGTTTCCACGGCCGTCAAATGCGTTCGGATTAACACCTCTGAAGTCACGAACTCGCGGCAGTGCTAAGTTAATTAAGCGATCTGCGAACTCATACATTCTGTCGCCACGCAGAGTAACTTTGCATCCGATCGGCATACCCTCTCTGATTTTGAAGTTAGCCACGGATTTCTTTGCTCTTGTTACAACTGCTTTCTGGCCTGTGATGATTTCCATATCTTTAATGGCGGTCTCTAAAGCTTTGGCATTCTCTTTTGCTTCACCAACACCCATGTTGATTACGATCTTGTCCAGCTTCGGAACTTCCATGATGTTTTTGTACTCGAATTTCTTTTTCAGAGCTTCTACGATCTCGCTCTGATACTGCTCTTTCAGTCTGCTACTCAACTTGTGCAACCTCCTCTCTTAAATTAGTCGATAACTTCGCCGGTTGCCTTCGCAACACGAACCTTCTTGTCGCCTTCCATCTTGAAGCCAACGCGGGTAGCTTTGCCTTTTACAACAAGCATAACGTTGGATGCATCGATGGGAGCCTCTTTGTTTACGATACCGCCCTGCTGGTTAGCAGCGGAGGGTTTCGTATGTTTGGTTACCATGTTGACGCCCTCAACCAGAACTTTACCGTCTTTAACAGCGAGGACTTTGCCTTCTTTGTCTTTATCTTTACCAGCGATTACCTTTACGGTGTCGCCCTTTTTGATTTTCATCATTTTACCGGCACCTCCTTATAATACTTCCGGAGCCAGGGAAGCAATTTTCATAAACTGCTTATCACGAAGCTCTCTGGCTACTGGCCCAAAAATACGGGTTCCTCTCGGAGTCTTATCATCCTTGATAATTACAGCAGCATTTTCATCGAAACGAATATAAGAACCGTCTTTACGACGAGTGCCATTTACGGTACGAACAACTACGGCTTTCACTACGTCGCCTTTTTTTACAACGCCGCCTGGTGTTGCATCTTTAACAGAAGCTACGATGATGTCTCCTACACTTGCATATCTTCTGGTAGAACCACCCATAACACGGATGCAAAGAAGCTCTTTGGCACCAGTATTATCAGCAACTTTCAGTCTTGTCTCCTGCTGGATCATGCTGAATACCTCCTAAATTATTTAACCTTCTCAACGACTTCCACAAGTCTCCATCTCTTATCCTTGGAGAGCGGTCTTGTTTCCATAACTTTTACGGTATCACCTTTGCGGCATTCGTTGTTCTCGTCATGTGCTTTCAGTTTATAAGTTCTCTTTACAATTTTCTTGTAAAGCGGATGTTTTACATGGTCTTCTACAGCAACCACGATGGTTTTATCCATCTTATCGCTGACAACTTTACCGGTACGAACTTTTCTCAGATTACGTTCCACAGTAGTACTCCTTTCTATTCAACCGATTACTCAGCCTTCTCGGTGATGATGGTCTGAATTCTTGCGATATTCTTGCGAACCTCTTTGATTCTGCTTGTGTTGTCAAGCTGATTGGTCGCATTCTGGAATCTCAGGTTGAAGAGTTCCTTTTTAGCAGCTACTAATTCTTCATTTAATTCTGCAGCTGATTTTGCCTTTAAATCTTCTACATACTTATTAATTTTCACTGTTATCACCGCCTTCTAAGTCTGCACGAGAAACGATTTTACATTTGCAGGGTAACTTGTGCATAGCAAGACGCAGAGCCTCACGAGCAACATCTTCGGGTACGCCAGCCAGCTCGAACAGTACGCGTCCGGGTTTTACTACTGCTACCCAGTACTCCAGAGTACCTTTACCGGAACCCATTCGAGTCTCAGCGGGTTTTGCGGTTACAGGTTTATCCGGGAAAATTTTGATCCAAACTTTACCACCACGTTTGATATAACGGGTCATAGCCACACGGGCTGCCTCGATCTGATTGGATTTAATCCAGCAGGGTTCGGTTGCAACTAAACCATATTCACCATTGGAGATGGTGTTTCCTCTAAGCGCTTTTCCGGCCATGGAGCCACGGAACTGTTTACGGCGCTTTACTCTCTTCGGCATTAACATTATTTATCGCTCCCTTCCTTATGTGCTTTTGTCGGAAGAACCTCGCCTTTGTAGATCCAAACTTTAACACCAAGTTTTCCGTATGTGGTGTCAGCCTCGGCGAAGCCATAGTCAATATCTGCTCTTAATGTCTGCAGGGGAATGGTTCCCTCGCTGTAGAACTCGGTACGCGCAATATCTGCACCGCCCACACGTCCGGCAACAGCGGTCTTGATACCTTTGATGCCAGATTTCATGGAACGACCCATGCAGGATTTCATAGCACGACGGAAGGAAACACGGTTTTCCAGCTGGAGTGCGATGTTCTCTGCTACAAGCTGAGCATCACGATCCGGTCTCTTCACTTCCTTGATGTCTACTACAATTTTCTTGGAAGTCAGTTTCTGAACTTCTGCTTTTACTTTTTCGATTTCTGCGCCGCCTTTACCGATTACAACGCCCGGTTTTGCGGTGTAGATGATAACCTTTACTCTGTCGGAAGCTCTTTCAATCTCGATACGGGAAACTCCGGCACTATATAATCTCTTCTTCAGGTATGTTCTGATGTTGTAATCCTCAACAAGATTGTCAGCGAAGTCAGCTTCTGCATACCATTTAGAATCCCAGTCCTTAATAACGCCGACTCTCAGGCCGTGCGGATTAACTTTCTGTCCCATGCTTTACCTCCTAATTATCTCTCATTCAGCACAACGGTGATGTGGCTCATTCTCTTTTCGATTCTGTAAGCTCTACCCTGTGCTCTCGGTCTGATTCTCTTCATGGTCGGTCCCTGGTTTGCGTAGCACTCCTCTACATAAAGATTATCAACATTCATTCCATTATTGTTTTCAGCGTTTGCGATTGCTGATTTCAGTAATTTTTCAACTAAGGTGGAAGCATATCTCGGATTGTACATAACAATACCAAGAGCAGTCTTCACGTCCTTACCTCTGATGGCATCTAATACGAAGCATGCTTTCTGAACAGATACGCGAGCGTAAGATAAAGTAGCTGACGGTCTGGTATCCTTCTTTGCATTTCTTTCACGTTTAATCTGACTTCTATGTCCCTTTGCCATTGATGTAACCTCCTTTCAAAAGTACGAATTATTTACGAACGCCGGACTTCTTCTCGTCTTTACCGTGACCTCTGTAGGTTCTGGTAGCAACGAACTCACCCAGTTTATGTCCAACCATATCCTCGGTTACATAAACGGGCACATGTTTTCTGCCGTCGTGAACTGCGATTGTATGTCCAACCATCTGCGGGAAAATAGTGGAACGGCGGGACCAGGTTTTGATAACCTGTTTGTTACCTGCAGCGTTCATAGCATCTACTTTTTTCAGTAAGCTTTCATCGGCAAATGGTCCTTTTTTCAGTGAACGAGCCATGAGTGTTAACCTCCTTGTTTACTATCCTTGTTAATTAGTTGATTGCCTTGCCGTCGCGTCTTCTTACAATCATCTTATTAGATTTCTTGTTTTTCTTTCTGGTCTTCAGGCCAAGAGCAGGTTTGCCCCACGGTGTGCAGGGACCCGGACGTCCGATACCAGTCTTTCCTTCTCCACCACCATGCGGATGGTCGTTCGGGTTCATTACGGAACCACGGACAGTCGGTCTGATACCCATGTGACGTTTTCTACCAGCTTTACCGATGTTGATCAGATTGTGCTCAGCGTTGCCAACCACACCCACGGTTGCTCTACAAATAATCGGAACCATTCTCATCTCACCAGAGGGAAGACGAAGAGTTGCGTATTTACCTTCTTTAGCCATCAGCTGTGCGCCGTTTCCAGCAGAACGAACAAGCTGTCCGCCTTTGCCCGGATAAAGCTCAACGTTGTGAACCATGGTACCTACTGCAATCTCGGAAAGGGGCAGGCAGTTACCGACTCTAACCTCGGCTTCCGGTCCATTCATAACCTTCATGCCAACCTTCAGTCCCTCGGGAGCAAGGATATATGCTTTCTCACCATCTGCGTAGCAGATCAGTGCGATGTTTGCTGTTCTGTTCGGATCGTACTCGATTCCAACTACAGTTGCGGGGATTCCATCTTTTCTTCTCTTGAAGTCGATGATTCTGTATTTCTTTCTGCTTCCACCGCCCTGGTGTCTTACAGTGATTTTACCCTGATTGTTACGTCCAGCGTTTTTCTGGAGAGATACAAGCAGGCTTTTCTCCGGTGTAGTCTTTGTGATTTCAGAGAAATCGGAACCGGTCATATGTCTTCTGGAAGGGGTATATGGATTATATACTTTAATTCCCATTGTTGTTTCTCCTTTCGATGTTTATCATCATGCTATCGAAGCAGCATATAGATTAAGGACAAAGATTAAAGTCCTTCGAAGATCTCGATATCCTTGCTGTCAGCAGTAAGGGTAACGATTGCTTTCTTGGTCTTGGAAGTCTTGCCAACTACCATTCCACGGCGACGGTTCTTTCCGTCCTGGTTCATGGTATTTACGCTTTTAACTTTTGTTCCCTCGAACATTTTTTCAACGGCTTCCTTGATCTGATTCTTAGTAGCATCGGTATGAACCAGGAAAGTGTATTTTTTCTCAGCCATAGCGTTCATGCTTTTCTCGGTAACAACCGGTTTCAGGATGACATCATAGTACTTTACGTCTGCCATTATGCGTACACCTCCTCGATTGCTGCTACAGCGTCCTTGGTCAGGACTACGGTATTGTATTTCATTACATCGTATACGTTAATGGTGTTTACCAGAGCGGTCTTTACATCCGGGATATTTCTTGCGGAAAGAACCACGTTTGCATCGTTCTCTTTGGTAACTACCAGAGCTTTGTTCACGTTCAGGCTGTTCAGTACGTTCTGCATAGCCTTTGTTTTCGGAGCATCCATGGTCAGCTGATCCAGTACGATGAGCTTGTTAGCCTGTACACGGCTGGTCAGAGCGGACTTCAGAGCTGCTCTCTTTTCTTTTTTGTTCATTTTGAAAGAATAGTCTCTCGGAACCGGTGCGAATACCATTCCGCCGCCTGTCCACTGCGGAGCTCTTGTTGAACCCTGTCTTGCATGACCGGTTCCTTTCTGTCTCCAGGGCTTTCTTCCGCCGCCAGATACTTCAGAACGGGTTTTGGCCTTCTGTGTACCCTGACGATTATTTGCAAGCTGGTTTACAACTGCCATGTGTACGAGGTGCTCGTTGATCTCTACACCAAATACAGCATCGTTCAGTTCGATGGTACCAACTTCTTTACCTTCCATATTGTAAACGGTTACGTTTGCCATTCTGTTGTTCCTCCTTTCCTAAAAAGTGCCTTATTTACCGGACTTAACGGTCTCTTTAACAGTTACTAATGCTTTCTTCGGTCCCGGTACGGCACCTTTCACTAAGAGAAGATTGTTTTCTACGTCAACTTTTACGATCTCCAGGTTCTGAACAGTGATCTGTTTGTGACCCATGTGACCCGGCATTCCTTTTCCTTTGAAAACTTTGGACGGATCGGAGCAAGCGCCGTTGGAACCCTGATGACGATGGAATTTGGAACCATGAGCCATCGGACCTCTGTGCTGTCCGTTTTTCTTGATTGCGCCCTGGAAGCCTTTACCTTTGGAGATTGCAGTAGCGTCGATCTTGTCACCAGCGGTGAAGATGTCTGCTTTGATCTCCTGAGCAACTGCGTACTCCTCTGCGTTTTCAAATTTGAACTCTCTTACATATCTCTTGTAAGACACGCCAGCCTTGTCAAAGTGGCCTTTCATCGGTTTGTTGATGAGTTTCTCTCTCTTGTCAACAAAACCTACCTGTACTGCTTTGTAACCGTCGTTGTCTTCGGTTTTCACCTGAGTTACTACACAGGGACCAGCCTGAAGTACGGTTACCGGGGTTAATACTCCGTCTTCGTTGAAGATCTGAGTCATTCCGACTTTTGTAGCTAAGATCGCTTTCTTCATTCTTTTTACCTCCTGTTTTTCTACAGCGGATCACAGTTTGTGATCATCCTAGTCAAACAGTCAATATAAGTGGAACTTGACGTTACTTCTATATCAACCTTTTAGGATTCGCTCTAATTAAAGAATTGTGTTGGCTTATCAGCCTTTTGCTTTCATCTTGATGTCAACATAGACACCAGCGGGCATTTCCAGTCTGGACAGTGCATCTACTGTCTTCTGGGTCGGAGCGGTGATATCGATCAGTCTCTTGTGAGTTCTCTGCTCAAACTGTTCTCTGGAATCTTTGTACTTATGAACGGCACGAAGAATGGTTACTACCTCTTTCTTAGTGGGAAGGGGAACCGGTCCGCTCACCTGTGCTCCATTTTTCTTTACAGTTTCAATGATTTTTTTAGCAGATGCATCGATTAACTGATGATCATACGCTTTGAGAGTGATTCTCATTACCTGACTTGCCATAAAAAAAGTCGCCTCCTTATTCGCACTTTTAATGAGTACGACAAGCGGTGACTGTACACGCTCCCGGGTGTTTCACGAACATTCCGGGTTGTTTTCCATCAAGGCCTGGTGTGTTTCAGGCTCCCGAACACAATTATGTTCCTTTTCTGTGATGGTCAGTTTTAGTACAGTGACTTGTCGCCAGTTTTTAAACTTGACATTCGCTCCACGGAAAACCTGCGGATACCCGCAGCAACCTCACGTTTCAACGCTATCAAGGTCACAACAGTTTGTATTATAATGGAAACGGTTCCAAAATGCAAGAGGTTTTTTCAAATTTTTTTAATTTTTTTCTAATTTTCTTTTTCAGGGCATTTTTCCAGGAAAAATGCCGGTCCGGCGGAGCTTTTTCCACCGGATCGGCACAGTTTCTTCCTTATATAATAGGTTCTTATCTGAGATAAAGTGCTGCCACAGCTTCGATGCCGCCCGGATGTTTCTCATTCCAGGTATTGAAATCCTCTCCGCTCTCAGCAACAGCTTTGCCTAAAGCCACAAGAAATTCCGGAATATCGGCCTCAGCCATGGTTCCAGCCTCGTGGCCCATGGTCTCCTCTTCCTGGCGCTCACAGCCGTTGATATAGAGGACAAAGCCGGATTCCAGTTTTCCATCCACCTTTACGGAAGCGCCGCGGAAGCCCAGAGCGCCTGTCTGGTGGGTACCACAGGAGGAAGGACAGCCGGAGATATGGATCTGGGGCAGGGTTCCGTCGGGAAGACCAGCTTCCTTTACCCGCTCCACACAGGCCCGCAGAAGTCCCTGGGAATCCCGAAGTCCCACCTGGCAGACGGAAGCGCCGATGCAGCTGACAGAGGTTTCAAAAAGACTCTGAGCCATATCTTTCTGAATGATCGTGTTGAGACGCTCTGCCTCCGCTCCGGTCAGATTGATGATGTAGGCTGTCTCATAGGGTGCCAGCCGAAGCTCCACTCCCTCGATCTCTTCCATGGCGTCTGCGAGCTCACAGAAGACTGCCGGGTCCGGCATACCGCCGATCGGATGCCAGGCCAGGGCATAGAGACCTTCCTGTTTCTGCTCAATGGCGTTGCTGCCGGTGAAAACGGTTTCATCGCCTGTTTTCCTGCTGTTTTCCGTGGAAGCTTCTTTAAGATCTTTCAGCTTCAGGTCTTCGCCGGAGGCACAGACCTCTTTTAATTTTTCCTGAAAAGCTTCCTTATATTTCTCCGGACTGCCTAAAGACTCCTGCATATAGCGGGTTCTCGCCTTGCCGCGGTTCTCGTAGTTTCCGTAGGTGCGGAAGGTCAGCCACATAGCCCTGATATAAAAGAGGATATCATCCGGCTCCACGGCCTCCGCCACTTTCACACCAAACCGGGGATTGTTTCCCAGGCCGCCGGCGCTGTAGACATCAAATTTTCCGTCTTCCCTGGCCGCAAAGCCCAGATCACGGTAGGTAGCATGGGTGAGGTTCGCCGGTGAGCTGGAAAAGCCGACTTTCAGCTTTCTCGGCATCTTCTCCGCCTTAATAAAATGCATCAGATAATCACCTGCGGCTTTGGCATAAGGCTGAACGTTGAAATATTCGCCTTTCTCCACGCCGGCCAGCGGGGAGCACATAATATTCCGGGGGAAATCTCCGCCTCCGCCCATGGTGACGATCCCCGCATCCAGGGCTTTCTCCATAATCTCACAGACAGCCGTCTCATTCAGATCATGAAGCTGGATGGACTGACAGGTGGTAAAATGCATCCTTTTCACCTGGTATTCCCGGATCATTTTTGCGATAAAACATACTTTTTCTCTGGGAACGACTCCCGCCGTCATACGGAGACGAAGCATACTGGCTTTTCCATCCTTCTGGGCATAGCTTCCATAAAGACCGGAGAAGCCCTTGTAATCATTTTTCTTCAGCTCGCCTTTGTAAAAGGCCGCTGTTTTTTCCCGGAAAGCAGGAAGGTCCTGCTTCCACTCCTGTGGATCTATCGGTTTCATGAGGTACTTCCTTTCCTTTAATTACACGGATTGTTCCGTGCTTCGCACTCTCACAATCCTTCCTGAAATTAAGTATAACATAAAAGGAGCCAGGGAACAATGAAAAAGCCTTCTGTTCCCCGGCGAATTTTCGTATTTTAAAGGAAAGGCATGCCCCTGTCCCAGGATCAGCTTCCATATTCCACCCGACGGGTTGGGAAGGAGGGGTGCCGGATGAAAACGGACAGAGGCATGCAGTTGACACCAGAATTATTTTACACTATTTTTTCCGCTTTGGTATGTTTAGACATAAATTTAGACATTTTTTCACTTTGACTCTGTATCACTTGACATTCTCTTTTCCCGGTCATACAATATTTTATATTTGCGTAACTGTTCACTACTTTCATAGTTATATTTGCACTTTACATTTTTTTGCAAAGGAGGACCTTCCATTGTCCGATTTTTCCGATCTTCTGGATCATGCTATTGCCCGTTCCAATCTCTCCATGCTCGAACTGCAGGAAGCCAGCGGCATTCCGATCAGCTATCTTTACAAGCTCCGCAAGGGAGTACGTTTTACGAAAAAATATACCCCCAACGTTCTGTCCCTGATCTACGCTCTCCAGTGCCCCAAGGCCGAAGAAGCCCGGCTGCTTCAGGAGTTCCAGATCGAAACCATCGGAAAAGAAACTTTCCGTTGTCTCCATTCCATCCGCGACATCATCGCTTCCATCGGCCCCAGGGATCTCCGGGAGTTTCCGCCGGTTTCTTCAGAAACCCATGATTTTTCCTCTTCTGCTCGTCTCTCCGGCGAGCTGGAGATCAATGCCTGTTTAAGGAAACTTCTCCTGGAGCAGGCGGCTCAGAAGGAAAAAGGCTCTGTGCTGATGCTGGGAGGCGAGCAGCATTCTTTCTTAAAAGAAACCATTCCGCCGATCCTCCACAATTCCGACGTGCAGGTGAGGCATCTCTTCCGTCTCGACAGCCATACCTACCCGGAAAGCGAATCCCACAATCTGGAGACCTTAAAGCCCATTCTCCGATACTTTTTCTGTGGTTTTGGTTATCATCCGAAATATATCTATACTTACAATGACAGTTATGACCGCAGGATTACGATTTTCGATACGCTGCTCATTTTCGGCCACAAGATTGCCATCGCCATGACCGGCGAGGATCATGCTCTGGTGCTGACCAGTCCGGATGAAATCGCTTTCTTCGAGGCGCGTTTTCAGGATCTCTACAACTCCGGTCAGACTCTTATGACTTCCATTTCCGGGCTTATGGGTCTGCAGAACGCTTTTATGGATGCAGAAGCCACGGTGAAAAATTATACTTACTATTCCCTTGAAAATTCCTTCTGTTCCCTTTCCTTCCTGAGCAAGGATATGCTCTTTGCCCATCTGGCAGTACGGGATGAGGAGACAGAGCAGCTTCTGGCTGATTTTCTCAGACGCTCCGAATATCTTCTGGAGCAGAAGCGTGTTTTCTATTACACGAAGGATTCCGTCCGCCAGTTTCTCGCCGACGGAAAGCTCGAATACCTTCCACAGGATCTCTACACGCCTCTGAATCCCCAGGAACGGCTGCTGGTGCTCCGGCGTCTCTTGAACCGCTGCACCCATCCCACCAGGAATCTGGAATATCATCTGATTTTGGACAACGCTTTCCCCATTCATCCCAATGCCATGATCGATGCCCTCTCCAAGAGCGCCAACTTCGTGGGTTACTATAACAACGACGATGTCTTTGAAACCTACCGCATTAAAGAGCCCAACCTCTCCAAATGGATCTATTTCTTTCTGGAGTCCCTGGCCTCCAGCGACTGGATATATAGCAATGAAGAACAGGCAGCGTTTCTGGAGGATGAGATTCAGAAGTTTTCACAGGAACATTAAAAAGGACCGGAAATCTTGTAATTTTGTCAAGGTTTCCGATCCTTCTCTATTTAAAGCGTATCATAGCCAGTAACCTGGCAGCTTAAGGGGTAGCCGCCGCTTCCGCAAACATAAGCGGAACCGGCGAAGGCCAGCTCGGTATCGTAATAAGCACCGTCCACAATGGTCCAGCAATGGCGGGTGAAGCCGTCTGCGGCCCCGTCACGGCTGCCGTGGATACGGCCGCGGACCAGAGTGACATCGCAGCCTGCGGCGTTGGTCAGATGTGCGAAGGCTGCTGCGAAGTTGTAACAGTTTCCCATACGGGTCGTCAGCATCTCATAAGCGTAGTCCACATCCCAGCCGTCGTAGTAGCTGTAGTTTCTCCAGGTCATATAGCTGAAATTGCTGTGGCTTACCATATAATTATAGCAGGCCTGGATCTTATCAGAACGGCTCATGGAGTCGTTGGTGATCTGGCTTAAGATCTCCTGGCATTTGAGCTCCAGAAGCTCGGATCTGCTCAGAGGTGCCTCTCCGTTGGCGCTGATCGTTGTCCCGTTGATGGTACGGTTTTTGATCATCTCACCGGTTTTCGGACTGAAATAGTATTTCTTTCCGTCGATGATCTGCCAGCCGGTCAGCATCTCTCCGCGGTAGGAGAAATAGTACTGTTTTTTTCCGATGGTCTGGATTCCCGGCAGGGCCCGGCCCCGCTTACTGAAATAAAACTGCTTCTTATTGATCTTCTGCCAGCCGGTGAGGAACTGCCCTCTTCTGTCAGCAAAATAGACGATCGAGCCTTTGCGGATAAAGCGGCTGGTCATGAGACGGCCCCGTGCATCAAAGCAGTAAATTTTTCCGTTGATGCCGATGATCGCATCTTTCACCATCTTGCCTTTGGAATTAAACCAGTACTTATATCCCTTATAAGTGACCCAGCGGTTGATACGGGGACTGACCTGAGCCACTCCCCCTAAATTGTCAGAAGTGCTTACTGTCTTTAAGCTTTCCACAGAATCAGCTGCCGCCACGGGGGCTGCAACTGAACCTGCCAGCAGAACAACTGCACTTATGAAAGCCAGTGCTCTTGTTTGCTTCATCTTTTGTTCTCTCCTTATTTCTCTTAAAGTGCTACATGAAGGATTGGATGGAGCTCATAGACTCCGTAGGGAGCTCCATAATATTTATTATAATTCTTCGCCTCCGCAAAGAGCGGATCGTAAACCAGACCGTTGATCTCCGCCCAGCTGTGAGCCAGGCCCCAGGTGCCGTCGGAATCCGTGCAGACATAGATATTTGTATAGCCGATGGCCTTTGCCAGATAAGCAAAAGCGCAAGCATCGGACTCACAGTTTCCACCGCCCAGCAGGAAATGATCATTGGCATAAAGTGCCGGCCATCCCGGCTCGTTGACAAATTTCCGTCTCATGACGTAGGGCTTCTTGATGACCCAGTCAAAGCAGGCTTTCAGCTTCTGCTCCTGCGTCATGCTGGAATTGGTGATCTCCGCAGCGATCTTTTTTGCCCGCTCCAGAGTCTCGATATCCTGCACCTTCACGTCGCTGAGTTTCTTGCCGTCACCGTCATAGTAGAGATTTCCGTTCTGAGTGGCGACTTTTTTCATCTCCAGTCTTCCCCGGTCAGAGAGGTAATAGGTGGTGTTGCCCACAGTCTGGGTTCCGGTGAGAAGAATACCCTTCTGACTGAAAAGATAGGCCTTGCCGTTGATGGTCTGAAGTCCTTTTCTAAGCGCTCCGTCATTTCCGAAGTAGGCAAGTCCGTAAGGGAACTGCTGCCAGCCTTTTCTTGCGCTTCCGTCTGCTTTCAGAAAATAAAATTTTCCATCTACGCACACAAAGCAGTTCTTTTTGATCGTTCCCCAGTGATCTGCCCGGTATTTTTTCCCTTTATAAAAGACCCAGGAATCCTTTACCAGCTTTCCTCTCTGATTGAAATAGCAGGTCTTGTTCTTGATTCTGACAAAACCTTTTGCAATTTTTCCATTCTTATAATAATAGGCGACGCCATTTGAGGCTTTCTGCCAGCCCTCTTTTTTTGTCTCTGCGGCAGAAACCGGAAGACTCAGAAGAAGGCAGATCAGCAGGGCAAAAAACCCAATCTTTCTCTTTTTCATCATGTTCCCTCTTTTCCAGAAGTCTTAGTATTCTTCTCTTGCGGTGCTTCCGTCGGAGTAGATGATCTCGTAGTAGCCGTGGCCGCTTCCGTCGCAGTCGTCATAAGCCTGACGGCTCACCTCGTATTTACCCTGGGGAGCTGCTGCGCTCTGGCCGGAAGAAGCCTGGGATGCTGCCTGCTGGGCTGCAGCTGCTGCCGCCTGAGCCTCCGCTGCTGCCTGGGCCTGAGCTGCCTCCTCGGCTTTCACTGCGGCATCTGCGCTCTCTTTATCCTTGCTTAAGAAAGAACGGGCAATATAGCCGGTGGTCTCACCCATCACAACCTTATACCACTTGGGAGCAGCTCCGGTCACAGTCACTTCCTGGCCTAAGGATGCCACAGCCAGGGCCTCGGAATCGCCGTTGGCCTCTGCCCGGACATAAACGTCATTTACCACATACATGGTCACTTCTTTGTCAAACTCCACCTCGTCTGCGGTCTCGGCGGCCTCTTTGTCCTTGCCCTCCGCATTCTTGTACTCGATGTAAAGGAAACCATTATCCTTTACCAGTACGGGATCAGTCATGGCTGTCACATCCGCATCCGCGAAAACATGAACCTCTCCGTCCTCGCCAGTCAGTGTAAGTCCTGTAACGGTGCCTTCGCTCTCCGCTTCGGTCTCAGTCTCTGCGGTCTCGGTCTCTTCCTCTGCTGCGCCGACAACGGCCTCTTTTACGACATAGCCGGACTCATTTTTCAGAGTCACGATGGTCTCGCCGTCTTTTTTCACTTCCACATCGGGAGCGGCCTCGGTCTCAGCTTCGGTTTCCTCTGTCTCTGTCTCCAGCTCGGTGCTGACGGTCTCTGTTTCCGTCTCCGTCTCTGCCGCTGATACGGCGGGCGCTGTCATTCCAAGGACGGACACGACTGCCAGTCCCAGCATTGCTTTTACTGCCTGTCTTTTCATTGTGTGATCTCCTCCGTTATTTCATTATCATATATTTTTTCAAGCGTTTCTCCGCGGTCCGTGAGGATTTCCACCCGGTCCCCCGCCCCGGAAAGCTTATCCGTGGAAAGATAGAGCGTGAAGGCAGTATCGCTGCCCTCCTCACTTCTCGGGAACGCTTCATAAACCATCTGTCCGTTGATACGCAGATAAATTTTGGAATCCCAGTCCAGATACTGAGGATCTATCTTTCCTGTAATCTGGAAAAAGAGTCCCTGGCGGCGCATCGCGAGATTCTCTGCTCCGTCCGCTGCCACCTCGTCCTCCTCTTTGTCAAGAAGTGTGAGGCTTCCTTCCAGCACCGGCGGATTTTTCGCCATCTCCGGCAGGAAACGCTCGGCCCGCTCCACCACGACGGTGTCCGCGTTCTGGGTATCTACGTCGCTCAGCTGATAGGGAACGCCCCTGGAAAAATAGGCGTTGGCGTAGGCATCCGCAAAAAAGGGAAGCAGGGTATTTCCAAAGGAATCCCGGTACATCACGAGGCTGCCTTCCTTCACCGGATTCACTGTCGTGATCTTCGGATCGAAATTGCTCTCCACCTCGCCCACATAGGCAAAGGTCGTTGTCTTGTCGTAATAGACCTCGTCCTCCGGTGTCAGGGCTTTGGGATAAAGCATCTTGTCGAGATCGCCGATATGATCGGTCCGGACCTCATAAGCTTCGTCCTTGTAAGAATCGTGCATTTTCACCAGATCCGTCATGATCGCATCTGCCGCGAGAGACGCTCCCTTGTTGTTCCAGTGGGAGTCCCGCTCGTGGTAAAGCACCTCGTCCTGAGCCTCAAAAAGACTTTTGAGATCCGTATAATTGACCCCTTCCTTTTCCAGAATCGGTGTCAGCCGGGCCAGATTGTTGACCTCGGTGACTTTCAGGGAATCGTAATAGGGCATGTGTTCCCCGTAGAGAGAGTTCTTATTCGGGGCCACGGTAAAGAGGAATTTTTTTCCCCGGGCCGTGAAATTTTTCTGCATCATGGAAAGGGTGTGGGCCACGTTGAAAAGCCCCCGGTCCGAAAGCTGGTTGATTCCCAGATAATCGTCGAGGGAATCCTTATAATAGAGCCAGCCATCGGTTCCCTGAATCACGCCGGAAGCCGTGGACACCTGAAAGATTTTGCCGTTCACCAGGGCATTTGCCGTCACCAGTTCATTCCGGAAGGCAAAATGATCCTGAAAGTAGTCTCCCGCGTCGGAGAGCCAGTTTACGTTCAGCCCTTCCTCGGTCTTCAGGGCCGGAAAAGCGCTGAGAGTCCGGTTTTCCGAGGAAGCCTCCTCTTTGGTCAGCCCCATGCCGACAAGAGGCGTCAGGCAGACGCCGAAAAACAGGACACTGTATGCCAATTTCCATTTTTTCATCGTCTCTGCCTCCTAAAACCGAAAATAAATAAAGGGATTGTAAGTGCCGCTGGCAAGACTCAGCATCGAGAGAGCCAGAAGCACCAGACTGCCGATGGCTGTCACCGCCTCGTAAGCACCGGATTTTTTCACCAGGTTCTTCACCGGACAGCAGGCCACGATGCCCACTGCCAGAGTCACGAAATAAAGCGGAGTCAGTTGCTCCAGTGCCAATGACATGGCCGCGGGGTTTGCATTAAAGCCGGTAAACATCGTTTTTACCCAGGCCACTCCCTGACTCATCGTGTCCGCCCGGAAGAAAACAAAGCCGATCAGAACTACCAGCAGAGCGTAAATGTGCTGGAAAACGCTTTTTACCCTGCCGCCCTTTTCCCGGATAGCCGGAACGAACTCCTCCAGCATCAGGAAACAGCCGTGGTACAGACCCCAGAAAAGGAAGGTCACGTTGGCTCCGTGCCAGATACCGGTGCAGAGGAAGACGATAAATTTGTTGATAACCGTCCGCACTTTGCCCTTCCGGTTGCCGCCCAACGGAATGTAGAGGTATTCCTGGAACCAGCCCGAGAGGGACATATGCCATCTGCGCCAGAATTCCCGGATGCTTCCGGAAATATAGGGATAATTAAAGTTCTCCTTAAAGTGGAAGCCAAACATCTCTCCGAGGCCAATGGCCATATCGCTGTAGCCGCTGAAATCAAAGTAAATCTGCAGCATATAGGAGATGGCTCCGATCCAGGCTGCCGCCGCGTTAAGCCCCGAGATATCCGCTGCAAAAAGCGTGTCTGCCACGAGGCCGACGGTGTTGGAAATCAGCACCTTTTTGGAGAGACCGGCAATAAAACGGCGAATTCCGTTCATGACGCCGTCCACCGTCTGAGTCCGATTCTCGATCTCCTGGGCGATATCGTGGTATTTCACGATGGGGCCGGCGATGAGCTGCGGGAAGAAGGAAATGTAGAGAAGCACTTTTCCGAAATTCTTCTGGGGCTCAGTCACGCCCCGGTAAACGTCGATGACGTAGGACATGGCCTGGAAGGTGAAAAAGGAAATTCCGATGGGAAGCCGGATGGCCGGCACCGGAACCGCCGTGCCAAAAATGGCGTTGAAGGACTCTGCCAGGAAGCCGGTGTATTTAAAGAGCACCAGCACACCCAGATTCAGAATCACGTTGATGGTCATGACCGCTTTTTTCCCGGAGGGCTTTTTCTCAATGAGAAGGGCCGAGAGGTAATTGACAAAAGCGGAGGCGATCATCAGAAGTACATAGACCGGTTCTCCATAGGCATAAAACACCAGGCTTGCCAGAAGGAGCATCCAGTTCTTTGCCCGGATTCCCGGAAGAATCAGGTGAAGCAGGAAAACCACGGGCAGAAAGATACACAAAAATACCATGGAACTGAAAACCATTGCTTCTGTACTCCTTATTTCGCGATGAGGCCGAAGAAGATTTCGCTTCCGTCCGTATTCTCATGAGCGGAGATCTGGAAATTCTTGTAGGTGTAAACGATATCGTAGCCGTCACCGTAGCAGCCTTCCAGTCTCTGCACCTTCAGAGGTTTCAGGCCGATGTTCTTAAGAATCCTTTTTAAGGTGGCGGTACTCTCTCCGTATTTGCAGGCAGCCCGGAGCTTTGCGCTGATGCTGGTGTTGAGCTTGCCGGTCTGGGAAGAAAATACATAGAAGCGGTTGTTGACCACATAGGTGCCTTTCAGCATCGCGCCCACCCGGTCAAAGCCGTAGTAAGCACCGCTGATTCTTTTTACTGCGGGAACTAATGCGCCATACTGTCTGGTTCCGGCGTAGGCGGCTCCGGTGGGTCCAAAGTAGGCTTTATAGGTTTTTCCGTACCATTTTACCCATCTCCATCTATTTTTCAGCTTCACGCCGTTCACATAGTAATAGAATTTTCCGCTCTCATATTTGAAGCCTTTTTTCCTGGCTGCGTTCTGGAGCGTGTTTTCACTGGAAGCGACTGCTTTTGCAGCGGTATTGTCCGCCGGAGCTGCTGCTCCTGCTGCCACCGGCGCCTGAAGAGCCAACGTGCAGGCGAGAAGAGCTGTCATTGCTTTGTTATTTCTCATATCTCAGATTCCTTTCTTCTCTTAAACTCAGATTTTGACTTCCACATAGGTGGGATTTCCAGTGCCGTTAGCTCCTTTGTAGAGCTTGCCGACCATGGAGCTGCGTTTCTGTTTGTAGAAGGATTTGCCCTTGGCGGCAGGATTTTTAATTCCCTGCGGGTTATTTTTTGCGGCCATAGCAAGATTTGGATCAAATGTATACCAGGTCTTGCCAATCTGCACCTCGCACCAGGCATGTGGTTGAGTCTCATTAGATTTTTCTTTGAAAACATTCGTGCTTCCCATGCCGATTCTCACTGGAAGCCCGGTCACACGTTTCACCAGATAAGCATAAGTAGCTGCAAAGCTGTAACAGTTTCCAGCATATTTTCCTTGATCCGTTCGCACCGTAAGCATTTTCCCTGCATAGGAAATATCCCAGCCTTTCTGTGATGCTGTAGGAAACTCTTCCCGGCGATATGCACAAGAATTTCTCATATAATTATAAATCTTCAACATTGCCGTATTACTTCCAGTTTTATAAGTAATACGCAGTTTCCTGATAAGGCTGTCAGCAGCTGTGATGAGCGTCTTATCTGCGCTCTTCGTGTACTTCGCCTGCATCACTCCTCTGACATTGAAATAATAGGTCTTGTATCCGGTCCTTTCCTTAATGGTATACCAGCCTGTCTTGGCTGCTCCGTCTGCTCCCAGATAATACTTCTTTCCGCTCACTCTTACCCAGCGGTTTTTCAGCATGGTTCCATTGCTGTAGTAATAATATTTACCACCCTTAGGTACCAGCCCGGTGGTCTTTTTGGCTGTAGCCGTAGAAAGGCTCTCTGCTGCTGCCGTGGTCTCCGGCTCCTCTGCCGCCTGGGCCAGGATACCGCTTCCCTGAGGCACGGTTAAAACTGCTGCCATAAGAAGTGCTGCCATTCTCTTGCTGTTGTTCATAGAATACTCTCTCCTCTCATATTACTCCGGCAGACTGCTGTCTGCACATTCTTTTTTATTATACCATTTTCTTTCATGGCAGTTCAACCAAAAATAGCGATAAAAAACCGGCCCATGAAATTATATATCCATGAACCGGTTCTCTTACTGTTTTTATTCTCTTCCGTCCCAGCAATAGGTACAGAGTTTGCATTTGGGAAGTCCGATGGACTCCACCAGGTCGTCCAGACGATGGAAACGAAGGGAAGTGAAATTCAGTCTCTTGCGGATCTCCTCCACCATCTCCGCGTAATTCTGGCTGTCGGGATCTGCATAATTCTGAAGCACCTCGTCACTTGGGTTGGCTCCCTCTCTCTCCTGAATGATCCGTCTCGTGATCAGATCCAGCTCTGAGGAAGAACGGGAGAAATTCAGGAATTTACAGCCGTATACCAGCGGCGGGCAGGCTGGACGGATATGTACTTCCTTGGCTCCGCTGTGGTAGAGGAACTCGGTGGTTTCCCGAAGCTGGGTTCCGCGGACGATGGAATCATCGATGAGAAGCAGCTTTTTGTCCCGGATCAGGCCGTCCACGGGAATCAGTTTCATCTTCGCGATGAGGTTTCTCTGGCTCTGGGTCGTCGGCATGAAGGAGCGGGGCCAGGTCGGTGTGTATTTGATAAAAGGACGGGCAAAAGGAATGCCGGACTCGTTGGCATAACCGACGGCATGGGCAATACCGGAATCCGGAACGCCGGCCACACTGTCGGGATGCACGTTGTCCTTATCCCGTCTGGCCAGCATGCGGCCGCAGGCATAACGCATCTCCTCTACGTTTACCCCTTCATAGGTGGATGTGGGATAGCCATAGTAAACCCACAGGAAGGAACAGATCTTCATCTCTTCACCCGGCTCGCTGACGGTCTCGACGCCTTCCGGAGTCATGTAGACGATCTCCGCAGGCCCCAGGTCCTTCAGATGATCATATCCCAGGTTCAGATAAGCGAAGCTCTCAAAGGAAGCACAGTAGGCTCCTTCTTTTTTGCCCAGGATCACCGGCGTACGGCCCAGACGGTCTCTGGAACAGTAAACTCCTTTGTCCGTCATGACCAGAACAGTCATGGAACCGTTTATCATCTCCTGAACAAACTTCAGGCCTTCCACGATCGATTCTTTCTGATTGATCAGCGCTGCCACGATCTCTGTCTGATTGATATTTCCGTTGCTCATCTCCAAAAAATGGCTGAAACCTTTTTCAAAACATTCCTGCATCAGTTCCTCGGCATTGTTAATCTTGCCGACGCAGGTAATTGCGAAGCTTCCCAGATGGGAATGTACCAGAAGAGGCTGGGGATCAAAGTCTGAAATGCAGCCGATTCCGATGTTTCCATCCAGTTCTTCCACATCCCGCTCAAATTTCGTACGGAAAGGGGAATTCTGAATGTTGTGGATTGCCCGGTTGAAGCCTTCCGGTCCGTGAACCGCCATACCGGCTCTTCTCGTACCCAGGTGTGAATGATAGTCAGTTCCGAAAAACAGGTCAAGTACACAATTTTCTTTTGAAGCTACTGCAAAAAATCCACCCATGATCAAATCTCCTTTGTCTGTCTTGGTGTGAAACACTATAAAAACTCTTTAAGGATAGCAATAAACCATTGAAAAATCAATCCATTTTTTTCAAAAAGTCTTTGCATTTCAATAGGAATTCCATTACAATAGGGAACGATGCTAAAAATGACAGCTTTAACAGAAAGGATGATCTGCATGCTAGACGTTTTACTCGACGCAGTTCTTGATTCTCTGAAAACCCTGCCCTTCCTTTTCGGCGCTTTCCTTCTGATGGAAGCCGCAGAAAAGCATTATGGAAAACATATGGACACGATCCTGAAAAAATCCAAATGGGGCGGCCCTCTGGCCGGGTCCATTCTCGGCTGTATCCCACAGTGCGGTTTTTCCGTCATCGCCTCCAACCTCTACGCCGGAGGTCTGATCACACTCGGAACCCTTCTTTCCGTCTATCTCTCCACCTCGGACGAGGCCATCATTCTTCTGCTGGCCGATTCCAGCCGGGGAAACGATATCCTGAAGCTCATGGTCACGAAGGTCATCATCGGTATCATCGCCGGTTATCTCGTGGATCTGATCTTCTTCAAACAGCGCCAGGGACGGAATATGGATCAGATCTGTTCCGACTGCCACTGTGAGGAAGAAACCAGTATCCTGAAACCGGCCCTCCATCACACCGTTCACCTCTTCGTCTGGCTTCTGGCTCTGACCCTGATCCTGAACGTCGTCATGGAAGTTGCCGGCGCAGACCGGATCTCCGCCTGGCTTCTGGGAGACACAGTGTTCCAGCCGGTTCTGGCCGCTCTCATCGGCCTGATCCCCAACTGTGCGGCCTCCGTAATCCTGACCCAGCTTTACTTAAGCGGAGCCATCAGCTTCGCCTCCGTCGTGGCCGGGCTCTGTACCGGCGCAGGCGCGGGCCTTCTCGTGCTTTTCAAAATGAATAAGGACAGAAAAGAAAATTTAAAGGTGCTCGGCCTTCTCTATGTGATCGCCGTCATCGCAGGAATTGTTCTCGAACTCTTCGCCTGAAAAAAAGGCTGCCTCTCCATGATCGTGGAAAGGCAGTTTTTTTATCTTTTTATTTTTCCCAGCGTCCGGAGGCTCCGCAGGGCAACACCAGACCGGTCTTTGTCACCGGCAGGCCGATTTCCTGGGAATCCACATGGCCGCCGAAACGTTTCAGCTCCGTGGAGAGCATGTAGGTCAGCACCGCGGGAGCCAGCCCTGTGGTGTAGGAATTGACCAGGAAGAACAGCGGGGCGTCGCTGAGGATCTGGGTGCAGAGTTTGATGAAATCGTAGATGGAATCCTCGATCTTCCAGATCTCGCCTTTCGGTCCTCTTCCGTAGGAGGGCGGGTCCATGATGATGCCGTCGTAGTGATTTCCGCGGCGGATCTCCCGCTCCACGAATTTCATGCAGTCATCCACCAGCCAGCGGATGGGCGCCGCCTCAAGGCCGGAGGACTTCGCATTCTCTTTTGCCCAGTTTACCATACCCTTGGAGGCGTCCACATGAGTCACAGCCGCTCCGGCTGCCGCTGCCGCCAGCGTCGCTCCGCCGGTGTAGGCGAAAAGGTTCAGCACCTTCACCGGACGGCCGGCGTTTTTGATTTTATCGGAGAACCAGTCCCAGTTCACCGCCTGCTCCGGGAAAAGTCCCGTATGTTTGAAGCTGAAAGGTTTTAGGTTGAAGCGGAGATCTTTATAAGCGATCTCCCACTGTTTGGGAAGATCGAAAAACTCCCACTCTCCGCCGCCCTTACTGCTTCTGTAATAATGGCCGTTCATTTTCCGCCAGCCCGGAAGGTCCTTCGGCGTATTCCAGATGACCTGGGGGTCCGGCCGCACCAGGAGATAATCTCCCCAGCGCTCCAGTTTTTCCCCGCCTGAGGTATCCAGCACTTCATAATCTTTCCACTGATCCGCAATCCACATATCTTTATCCTTTCTCTTTAACTGATCTCATTCTGTGTCCCAGTGACGTTTTTTGCCCGGAACCAGTAAGTATAGAAATCTTCATAGCCTAATGTTGTATACAGATGTTTCGCGTGAACATTTCCCTTCACCACCTGAAGGTAGGCATGCTCTGCGCCTTTCTTTTTCGCCTCAGAGAGAATCGAGCTGCAGATACAACGGCCCAGTCCTTTTCTCCGGCAGCTGGCGTCCACATAAATCGCATAAAGTCCCACATGGCCACGGTCCAGAATGCCCAGTCCCACAGCCACCGTCCGGCCATCAATCTCCACGCTGGCCACAATGGTCTCCTTCGGAATCGCCTTAAACATAGAAGGAACGATCCGGCGAAGCGTCGGATTGGAGGTGCCGTTTAAACGGAACAGAGAGTTGATCCACTCCTCGGTGATCCGGTCCCGGAGCTGCACGATCGTCTCGTCAGGGTAATAAATCGAAGACGGCAGCCCGGAATTCCTTCCATAATATTCATACTCCACAGAAAGAGGCTCATAGGCGTTGAGCTTCTTAAGGTCCATCGTCATCACTTCCGTGGTGTGCTGGATCTCATAGCCTCTCTCTTCCAGCATCCGGTCAAAGGCAGGATCCAGAAGAGGACTGATCTTGAAAATGGCCGGCGTATGGTAGTTGGCATACATGGCCTCGCAGTAGGCCACCTTTTCCTCCACAGGAATGGAAGAAGCCCCTACCTGCTGCACGCTGTTGGTCCGGTGTGTATAATTATGAGAAAACCGTATGAGCCAGCCGTCGTAGAGCTCGATCTTGTGAGACGGCCAGGCATTCAGTGAGATCTCCTCGATGAGTTTCATATATGCTTCACGATTCACGCTGCGTTCCTTCTTTCTTTCGGAAATGTTATCTCAAAAGCCTTATCGTGCAGGCACGAACGGCTCTTGAAGCTTTGAACCTTAGTATCTTAGTATAATGTAAAAATCCTCGAGAATCAATATAAAACTTGACCTTCTCCCCTTATTTTGGTACAGTGAATACAGCGTGCCGGCAAGAGCTCTTTGCTTCTCTTCCGGCGCACGCGTGATACAGAAAGTCTGCCGCTCTGCGGCGCTGCATTGACAAGGAGGCCTGATACTATGCGGTTAGGTTTTATTGGCTGTGGAAATATGGGAGGCGCCATGGTCAGCGGGATTCTGAAAAAGCAGCTTCTCGCCAGTGAAGATATGATCGCTTCCGCTCTCCATGAAGAATCCAGAAAGGCTCTGCGGGAAAAATTCGGAATTACAGTCACCTCAGACAACTCTGAGGTCGCTGCCTTCTCCGATATTCTTATTCTGGCGGTGAAGCCCCAGTTCTACGCGGAAGTCATCCATGAAATCCGGGAAATTGTCCAGCCGGATACCCTGGTGGTATCCATTGCTCCGGGCAAGACCCATCAGTGGCTTGAGGAACAGTTCGGCCGCCCGGTGAAAACCGTCCGGTGCATGCCAAACACCCCGGCCATGATCGGTGCAGGAATCACCGGCGTTGCTCCGGGAGAACAGGTCACGGAAAAAGAGACCGCGCAGCTTCTCCGTCTTCTCTCCGCTCTGGGAGAAACAGAAATCGTTCCGGAACGCCTCATGGACGTGGTGGGTTCCGTCAGCGGCTGCTCTCCCGCCTATGTCTTCATGTTCATTGAAGCCATGGCAGATGCGGCGGTGGCCGACGGCATGCCGAGAGCCCAGGCTTATCATTTTGCAGCCCAGGCTGTCCTTGGCAGCGCGGAAATGGTGCTCAAAACCGGCAGACATCCCGGTGAACTCAAAGATATGGTATGCTCCCCGGGCGGTACCACCATCGAGGGCTTATCCGTTCTGGAGGAAAAAGGCATGCGAAGCGCCGTCATCGACGCGCTCCGGGCCTGCACCAGAAAAAGCAAAGGAATCTAATAAGGAGGAACTTTTCAAAATGGAAAGAAAAATCGCATGGGAAAAATATTCCCAGGAAGAGATGGACAAAGTATTTACATTTGCAGAAGATTACCGTCAGTTCTTAAGCCACGGCAAAACCGAGCGTGAGTGTGTAAAAATAGCAGTGGCTGAGGCAAAGGCTCACGGCTACGAAGACCTGAATGACGTCATCGCAGCCGGCAAGACCCTGAAGGCCGGCGACAAAGTTTACTCTGTCTGCATGGGCAAAACCCTTGCCATGTTCCAGATCGGTGAGGAACCCCTGGAAAATGGTATGAACATCGTTGGAGCCCACATCGACTCCCCGCGTATCGACCTGAAACAGAATCCGCTCTATGAGGATAACGACATGGCTATGTTCGATACCCACTACTACGGCGGAATTAAGAAATATCAGTGGGTAGCTCTTCCGCTGGCTCTCTACGGCGTTGTTGCGAAAAAAGACGGCACAACCGTAGATATCGCTATCGGTGACGACCACGGCGATCCGGTATTCGGAATCTCCGATCTGCTTCCTCATCTGGCCCGTGAGCAGATGGCAAAAACAGCTGCCAAAATCATCGAGGGTGAGGATCTGAACCTGCTGATCGGCAGCATCCCTGTAAAGGGTGAGGAGAAAGAGGCGGTTAAGAAAAACATCCTGGCTATCCTGAAAGAAAAATATGACATCGAAGAGGACGATTTCATCTCCGCAGAACTCGAGGTTGTTCCCGCAGGTGCTGCAAGAGACTACGGCTTCGACCGCAGCATGATCATGGGCTACGGCCACGACGACCGCGTTTGCGCTTACCCGTCCTACAAGGCAATGTTCGAGCTTGGAAGCGTAAAACGTACCGCTGTCTGCCTGCTTGTTGATAAAGAGGAAATCGGAAGCGTCGGCGCTACCGGAATGACCTCCTTCTACTTCGAGAACACCGTTGCCGAAGTCATCAATGCCTGCGGCGATTACAGCGATATCAAAGTAAGAAGAGCCCTCAATAACTCCCGTATGCTCTCCTCCGATGTCAGCGCGGGCTTCGATCCCAACTATCCCTCCGTTATGGAGAAAAACAACTCCGCATTCCTTGGCAAGGGACTGACCTTCAACAAATACACCGGTTCCGGCGGAAAGAGCGGTTCCAACGATGCCAACGCCGAGTACGTTGCCCTGGTTCGCAAAATCATGGACGACGCTGACGTGACCTGGCAGACCGCAGAGCTCGGTAAAGTCGATGTAGGAGGCGGCGGAACCATCGCTTACCTTATGGCAAAATACGGCATGAACGTGATCGACAGCGGCGTTCCCGTACTGAGCATGCACGCTCCCTGGGAGATCATCAGCAAAGCCGACCTCTACGAGGCCCTGAAAGGCTATATTGCTTTCCTGAACGCTTAATGCCATAACAAAAAGACCTTCGTTCCTTACGTTCTGTAAGGCGAAGGTCTTTTTTTGAATTACTTTTTTAATTCCTGTAGAACTTCTTCTACACAAGCCACGGTGTCTTCTGCCTGGCAGACATTTTTCACCAGCTCATTGATGGTTTCAGCCAGTGCAGCTTTGTCGATTCCGACGGAGGCTGCCAGCTTTGCAGCATATGCGGCTCTTGAGACACAGTAACAGAAGCTTCTGGCGTACTGTTTATTATACTGAACGGTACCGCAGACTTCCACCATTCCTTTTTTCTTGATGGAACGCAGCATGTTCAGAATATATTCCTGATTCCAACCGTGATCTTTGCTCAGTTCGGTCAGCTCTACGCTGGTGAGCGGACGGTTTTCGACCCAGAAAATATTCATCAGATCTTCTTCGCTCGGTGTCAAAACAAATGGTTTCTTCATTTCATGTCCCTCCTGATTAGTCCACAAATCTTCCTACCCGTCCCCTATTATAAACAGTCTTTTTTCTTTTGTCCACAAAAACCTCACAACAATTCCCATATCTCTTGACTTTTTTGTCACTTCCATGGATAATAGGAATCAAAGGATCGGTGTTCTCTTCGGACACTCCTATTTTTTTTGATTTTTTCTTTCTACAGATGAAAAGGAGGTTATTTTTTGGACAAACAACATGAAAATCCCCTGGGCGTGGAACCGATCAACCATCTGATGGCCCGCTTCGCCATTCCCAGTATCATCGCCATGCTCGTGAGCGCCCTCTACAATATGGTAGACCAGTTCTTCATCGGCCACAGCGTCGGCATGCAGGGAAACGCTGCCACCAACGTCGCTTTCCCCCTGACCATCACCTGCACCGCGGTCTCCCTGCTCTTCGGCATCGGCGGCGCGGCCAACTTCAATCTTTCCATGGGCCGGAAAAAGCCCGAGGAGGCAAAGCACTTTATCGGAAATGCCATTTTCCTCATGCTCTCTTTCGGAATCACTCTCTGCCTTCTGGTCTTCCTTTTTCTGGACCCGCTTCTGAAGCTTTTCGGAGCCACATCAGATATCCTGACTTACTCCCGGACCTACACTTCCATCACGGCCTTCGGTTTCCCCTTTGTAATCCTGGCCACCGGCGGTTCCAACCTGGTCCGGGCCGATGGAAGCCCTAATTTTTCCATGGCCTGCACCCTCATCGGCTGCCTCATCAATCTGGTTCTGGATCCGCTCTTTATCTTTGTCTTCCATATGGGAATGGCAGGAGCGGCCTGGGCCACAATCATCGGTCAGATCATCTCGGCTTCCATGGTAATCTGGTACCTGACCCGCTTTAAGACCGTGAAGCTTACCTTAAAAGAACTCCGTCCCAGAGCCTTCGCCTGCCGCCGGATTCTTTCCCTTGGAATGGCACCCTTCCTGAATCAGCTGGCTATCATGATCGTACAGGTGGTCATGAACAACGTCCTGGTATTCTACGGCGGCCAGTCCGTCTACGGAAGTGAGATTCCGCTGGCCTGCGCCGGTATCATCAGCAAGGTAAACATGATCTTCTTCTCCATCTCCATCGGTCTCTCCCAGGGTATGCAGCCCATCGCGAGCTTCAACTACGGGGCGGAGAATTACGGCCGTGTCCGAGAGGCCGTCATCAAGACCATGACCGCATCCACGCTGATCTGTACCGTGGCCTTCATTCTGTTCCAGCTGTTCCCCAGACAGATCACCGGCATCTTCGGTTCCGGAAGCGAGGAATATTTCATCTTCGCCAGCCGGTATTTCCGGATTTTCCTGTTCTTCACCTTCCTGAACGGCATCCAGCCCGTGGCCGGAAACTTCTTCACCGCCATCGGCAAACCGGTTTACGGAATCTTCATCTCCCTGACGAGACAGATTCTCTTCCTGCTGCCGCTGATCCTGATTCTTCCGCAGTTCTTCGGCATCGACGGTGTCCTCTATTCTGCTCCCATCGCAGACTTCATGGCTGCCGTCCTGGCCTTCTTCCTTACTTTCAGGCAGTTAAACAAACTGGGAAAATGATCGCCCTTAAAAAATCCCACATGCAGAGTTTTTTCGTTCCCTGCATGCGGGATTTCTTTGTATACACGCTTTATACCGTGTATACAAGACCGTTTTAAGCTTCTTCCAGCATCTCATTCATGAGGTACATTCCTGCGATATCCGTCACCGGCAGGGAAAATACCACCGCCCGAGCCTTTGTCTGAAGGCCGGCATGATCCATGATAGAGCGCATAATCTCATTCTTTTTCTCCTGACGGGCCACGATGAGAACCATCTCTTTTTCCGCCACCAGGCTGACTCCCAGGAATTTCTCCGCTTTGTCCGTGCCGGTCCCCTTGGCGTGAATAATGGTGCCACCGGCCGCATGAACCTTTCTCGCCGCATCCATGACCAGCTCCGTGTATCCCTGATTGGTGATCGCCACCAAAAGCTCATATTTCGTTTCCTTCAAGGCACTTTCCTCCCCTTTGACAAATTCCTGTCCCTCAGTAAAAAACTCCAGTGTCTTTCTGCCTCCCACGCTGCTGAAGGGAATCAGAAACACGATGCCGGAACCCGGAAGATCGATGCGGAACTGCCGCTTCAGAGCGGGCAGGAACCGCTCATAATTTTTCCCTGTAACCGTATGAAACAGAAGGCTTCGCTCTCTTCCGCCCAGGCCGAAGAAATCCCGGATCTCGCTGGAGGCTGTTCCGTGGCCGAGGGTCGTAAGGGAAACCTCAAGCCCCTGTTCCCGGTAAAAATTCAGAAATTTCTTTTCCAGCTTTCTGTCTGTGATCGTCACCATCAGATATAAAGTATCCATTCCTCACCTCCGTCGTTACAGTTCAATGATTGCGTCGTCTTCGAGATACTCAAGGCCGTTTCCGGTCGTGCTGGATACAGGATTCTTCTGCTTCTTGAGCCTGTATACAAGACCCAGGATCTGGATTGTGATAAGCGGTGTCATGGCTACCATGGCCACCACACCAAAGGCATCCGTCACCATATTTCCGCCCACTGCCATGCAGGCTCCCTGGGCAAAAGGAAGCAGGAAGGTCGCCGTCATCGGACCGGAGGCCACTCCGCCGGAGTCAAAGGCGATCGCCGTAAAGATTTTCGGCACAAAGAAGGAAAGGCCGATGGCAATGCCGTAACCCGGAACCAGGAAATAAAGAATCGGAAGGCCGGTGAGGACGCGCACCATAGAGAGGGCCACAGAGGCCGCCACGCCAAGGGAAAGGCTGATTCCCATGGCTTTCGCCGGGATCGCGCCGTCGGTGATCTCCTCCACCTGATGGTTCAGCACATAGACTGCAGGCTCCGCTTTTACAATGAAATAGCCCATGAGAGCTCCCACAGGAACGATAAGCCAGTTGGCCGAAAGGCCCGCCATGGCCTGACCGAGATACCGGCCTGCCGGCATAAAGCCCATGTTGGCTCCCGTCATGAAAAGTACCAGCCCGACGTATGTATACACCATACCAATGCCGATCCGCTTCAGTTCTTTCCCCGGAAGCCGCTCAGAAAAGAGCTGAAAGAGACCGAAGGCAAGCACAATCGGAAGGAGGGAAATCATCATCTCCTTTAAGTATACAGGAAAGCCTCCCAGAAACTGCTTTGCCAGCTCCATGGAATCCTCGATGTTTTTCATGGCCTCCAGCTCATAGTTTCCCTCTGCCGGATGGTAGATCATGCCGAGGACCATCACCGCAAGAATCGGACCGATGGAGCAAAGACCGACGAGACCGAAGCTGTCGTCAGCCGCATGCCGGTCGTTTCGCACTGCTGAGATACCGATACCCAGAGCCATAATAAAAGGTACCGTCATCGGTCCCGTCGTCACGCCGCCGGAGTCAAAGGCCACCGCCCGGAAGCCCTCCGGCACCAGAAAGGCCAGAAAAAAGACCAGGGCGTAAAAGCCCACCAGCATCACCGGAAGGGCGATACCAAAGAGCATTCGCAAAATCGCGATCGCCAGGAAAACGCCGACTCCCGCCGCCACAAAGAGGATCAGCACCTCATTTGGCACCGAGGGCACCAACTCCGCCAGAACCTGAAGATCCGGCTCCGAGACTGTGATGATCACTCCCAGGAGGAAAGCCAGCACCAGAACGACCCAGAGCTTCCGGCTTTTTGTCATAGCCGGGCCCACCCGTTCACCGATGGGCGACATGGCCATCTCCGCTCCCAGATTAAAGAACATCATTCCTACCGTCAGAAGCACCGCTCCGGCAAGGAAGCAGAGCAGGATTCCCGAGGGCACCGGCACCAGCGCAAAGCACAGCACCAGGACAATCCCCGCAATCGGCAGCACCGCCGCCGTTGATTCTCTCAGTTTCTCCAGAAGTTTTTCTGTATACTCTCTCAAACCATCCCTCCGTTTCTTGTTGTTTTACAGAACTTATCCGTTCTGCGTGTTTTTCAGTCTCGCATCGTGCTCTCCAGCACCGCCATATCCAGCGGTTTGGAGATATTGGCGTTCATTCCCGCGCAAGGCTGTTGTTCACATCCTCCACAAAGGCATTGGCCGTCATGGCAATGATCGGGATTTCCCTGCCCAGCTCGTTCTCTCCGCTTCGGATCAGCCGCGCTGCTCCAGATCCGATTGACTTCTTTTTCCAGATCCTTGAAGAAAAACGGCCGGGAAAGCTTTCCGCTGACATCGGTCTGTCTCCAGCGGTTCTCATCTTTCGATAAGAACAGGAGCTTTAAAGGTTCCATCTTCGCATCTTCTTCCTGATCTATGGTAAGATCCAGGCAGATACGCACGCAGCTTCTTTAAAACGTTATGCTTACCGGATATCGTAGACGCTCCGGATCTTTAAGCCTTCCGTATTTCCGGAAAGCACACGGATCTTCCGTGTGCCGGGCTGCATATCGAAGTAATTGTCCTCCAGCAGCAGCCGGTCTTCCTCATTTTTGATTTCCACGCTTCTCGCGTAAGCGTCAGAGGTGACGATAAGGTACTCTCCCTCTGTCTTCACAGTCAGCTGCGGATTGCGGAAATGAAAATGCTTCGGTGCACAGAAGAGAACACTGCCGTAAGACACGGTCTCTCCCTTTTCCAGAAGCTCATAGGAAACGTATTCCTCGTGAATATCTGCCTCCGGAAACTCATTCTTCCCGATCCAGACGGAGGAAAGGGCCGGAACGGTCAGCTCCTCGCGGCCTTCTTTTTCCACGGTTCCGTCTGCCCGGCAGAGTCTCCAGATCACCTGAACCTCTTTTTCTTCCATGGTCTCGTTGACCACACAGAAGGTTGCTGATTTTTTCAGCTCGAAGGGTTCTGCATTGACGTTCGTATTCTGGCTTAAGATACCCTCCTCCTGGCAGGAGATCATGAGGGGGGCAAAGAAACGTTTCGCATAATACTGGACGGCTTTCCAGCGGCCTTCATAGTCGATCATGGCCCAGCTTGCCACCGGCCAGCAGTCGTTGAGCTGCCAGATCACGGTTCCCATGCAGCGGCCCCGGTTTCTCCGGAAATGCTCCACGCCGTAGCGCATGGCCTCTGCCTGAAGAAGCTGGGACGCATAGAGAAGGGTGTCAAAATCGTTGGGATAGAGGAAGGTCTGGCCCAGGTAGTTCATGATCTTTCCGTTTGCAGACTGATTTCTCTGGTGTTTCTCCATGACATAGGAGAAAATGTTCCGGTCCCCGGGCTCGGTGAAGGTCTCGACGGTCTTTAAGGACGGGAAGGACTGGAAACCAAACTCGGAGAGATAGCGGAAATAGAATTTCCGGAACTCTGTGATCGGCTTGTTTCCATGCCATACATCCCAGTAATGAACATCACCGCGGTTCTCATCATTGGGTGCATCGAAACCGCCGCCTGAGGAGGGGCTGGCGGGCCAGTAGAAGGTATCGGGATCGTAGACCTCCAGCACCTTCGGAATGATGTACTCGTACATTTTGAAGTAATCGCTGAGCTGGGAGGGCTTCTTGCACCAGCCCGCGGTATCGCCTGCGATAAACATCTCCATCTCGTTGTTTCCGCACCAGAGGCCCAGAGATGCGTGATGACGGATACGCTTCACATTGTCGATGAACTCCTGGGTGATGGTCGCTTCAAATTCTTTCGTGAGATCATAGGAACAGCAGGCAAACATGAAGTCCTGCCATACGATCAGACCAAGCTCATCGCAGATATCATAGAAGAAATCGTCGGGATAATAGCCGCCACCCCAGACACGGATGCAGTTGAAATGGCAGTCCCGGGCATCGGTGAGAAGCTGACGGGTCCGTTCCGGCGTCACTCTCGGAAGCACGTTGTCCTCAGGGATATAGTCGGCTCCCATGGCAAAGATCCGGACGCCGTTGACCTCATGGCAGAAGCACTCGCCCCACTGGTCTTTTTCCCGTGCCACGGTCATGGTCCGAAGACCGATCCGTTTCTCCCAGACATCCAGGATCTTTTCCCCGTCCAGAAGCTCGATCTTCACGCCGTAAAGATTCTGTTTTCCGTAGCCATTCGGCCACCAGAGCTCGGGCTTCTCCACATGAATGGAGGCCGGGCTGTTCCCGTAAACCTCGCTCTTTCCCTCCGGTGTAGTCAGGGTCACGCGGTAAGCAAAGGGCTCCGGGCTCTCCGTTACCGTCTCTGTCCCCACAAAAAGGGCTAAATCTACCTGTCCATCCACATGTTTCTGAGAAATCCGCACATTATCAAATCTGGCCTTCGTGATACCGAGAAGCTTCACCTCACGAAAGATTCCTGCATCCGGAAGGCGGGGACCCCAGTCCCAGCCGAACATGCAGTGGGCTTTCCGGAGTCTGGAGCAGCCCTTCATCGCATCGGAGCAGTCCACGGAAAGAGGATCTTTTTCGTAGGAATCATAAATATAGTTCACCGGAGACCGAAGAATCACGCGAAGCTCGTTTCCCTCGGCTTTCAGAAGCTCCTTCACATCAAACTCCCACTCCCGGTGCATGTTTTCCGTGTCGCCGAGATGGGTTCCATTGAGATAAATTTCTCCCAGCGTGTCGATGCCGTCAAAGTGAAGCACCGTACGGTCTGCCTCCCGAAGCGCTTCTTCCGCATCAAAGGTGGTGGCAAACTCAAAATCCTGCTTCATCAGGTTCAGCGCTTTTTCCTCGTTGTCCCTGTAAAACGGATCTTCCATCTTCCCCGCATCAAGATACGCCTGATAAACACTCCCCGGAACCTTCGCCGGAACCCAGTCATTTTCCTGGAGGCTATGCATCTTCCATCCTGTTTTTAAAGTTTTTGCTGTCATACAGGTCTTTTCCCCTCTCTTATGATTTTTCGCGTCTGCAGCGGCGCTTTTGAAAAAATCATAGCACAGCCTTTTTCAATTTACAAGAAAATCATCCTTCCTCCATCGGCACATATTTTATTTTTTGTATCCGATCATTCCTGCAAGCTTAAAATCTTCCATATGATGGCGGATCAGATAATCAATGTAAGACATAATCACATCCGCTGCCAGCTTATAACCGCAGGCCGTCATATGACCATTATGGAAAAACAGTTTTCTGAACTCTGCATCCTGAACAGGACCATACTGATTCAGGTCAATCACATAGGTATTGTCAAACAGCTTTGCCATCTCATGCAGCAGAGCCGCATGAGATGCTTTTTTCTGCTCGTTTTCATCTTCCGGATTCTCTGTATCTCTTGGCATCGTCACCAGGAAAAATTTTGCCTCCGGCTGAATCGTCTTCAAACGCTGGATAATCTTTGCATAGTCCCCCGCAAAGGTATCTTTGTTTTTCGTCCTGTCTTCCAGGCAGATATCTGCTATGGAGCCAACTTCTTCCTCTTTTCCGAAAAGATCATTATCCCCCAGCGCAATGATATAAGCCTGGCAGGCTTTCTCCGGATTCCAGAAATCATTTTCCTCTGCAAAGCTCTCATTGTACCAGCTTGCTGTCATTCCGCCCCTTGAAAAATTGTAGACCTTGCTTCCCGTGGTATAAGAAATAAACTGTCCCCAGGAATACTCATAGAGATCATAATAACTTTTTGTTCCATCCTCATTGACAATCTCATATTCTCCGGAAGAAAGGGAATCTCCCACGCAGCCGATCCGGCGGAAAATCCCGCAGAAGCCTCCGTCTTTTACCAATGTATCCAGTGGCTTTTCTTTTTCATCCGTTATCCAAAATGCTTTCATTCTTCTTCTCCTCCATACAGCCGGACATCAAACAGTCCGGCAAAATCCTGGCCCCAGATATCCTGAAGAACCACTTTTACCTCTGCTCCATCGGCACATACTCCCGCTCTTTCATGATGCTCTTATAAGCCGGTCGGATGATCTTGTCCATGTTGATGAGTTCTTCGATGCGGTGGGCACTCCAGCCCACGATTCTGGCCATGGCAAACATCGGGGTGTAGAGCTCCAGGGGGATGTCCAGCATGCTGTAGACGAAGCCGCTGTAGAAATCCACGTTGGCGCTGACGCCTTTGTAGATCTTCCGCTTCTCGCCGATAATCTGGGGAGCCAGGCGCTCAACGGCGGAATAGAGCTGATAGTCGGCTTCCCGGCCTTTTTCATGGGCAAGCTTTTCCACGAAAGTCTTAAAGATCTGGGCTCTGGGATCGGAAAGAGAATAAACCGCATGCCCCATGCCGTAGATGAGGCCGCTCCGGTCAAAGGCTTCCTTATCCACTATTTTTTCGAGGTAGGAACGGATCTCACCCTCGTCCGCCGTATCACCCACATGCTCCCGTATGTCGTTCATCATCCGAACGACCTTGATGTTGGCGCCGCCGTGCTTCGGGCCTTTCAGGGAAGAGAGAGCCGCCGCGATGACGGAATAGGTATCGGAGCCGGAGGAGGTGACCACGCGTGTCGTAAAGGTGGAGTTGTTTCCGCCGCCGTGCTCCATATGGAGGATCAGGGCCGTATCAAGAACCCTAGCCTCCAGCTCCGTATATTTCTGATCCGGACGAAGCATATAGAGGATGTTTTCTGCTGTGGAGCGGTTCGGGTCGGGGCGGTGGATGTACATGCTCCCCCCCAGATCGTAGTGATTGTAGGCATGATAACCGTAAACGGCCAGCATCGGGAAGACGCTGATGAGGCTCATGGACTGGCGGAGCACATTTTCCACCGAGTTATCGGAAACCCTGTCGTCGTAGGAGGCCAGCGTCAGCACGCTTTTCGTCATGGAGTTCATGATATCCTGGCCCGGCGCTTTCATGATGACGTCCCGGGTGAAGTTCTGCGGAAGTCTCCGAAGCTCGTTAAGCTCTTTGCAGAAGGCATCGAGTTCCTCCCGGTCCGGAAGCTCTCCCATGAGAAGAAGGTAGGCCACCTCCTCAAAGCCCCTGTCTCCGATGCCATTTACCAGATCATTGATCTCATAGCCCCGGAACCAGAGTTTTCCGTCGCAGGGAACGGACTTTCCGTCCATCACCTTGCTGGATTCGATCTTTGAGATGTTGGTCAGACCCGTGAGGACACCTTTTCCGTTGAAATCACGGAGTCCTCTCTTGACGCCGAACTCATCGAAAAGATTCCTTTCAATCTTGTCCTCCGTCATACAGCAGGCTGCTTTTTCCTTAAAATATGCATCATTCATCCGCTTCTCCTCCTTTTTCCTGATTGTTCATAAGATTCAGTTCATCCCGAAGGACGCTCTCCAGCTCCAGCATGAGCCGGTCCAGCTCTCTCGCCTTCTCTCTGCCGAAACGGTCAATGACATGCTCGTAAAAGCGCACTGTGATATCCTGCTGTTCTTCCAGCTTTTTCTTTCCGTAATCCGTCAGGGCCACATAGGAAGCGCCGAGCCGTTCGTCGCTCTCCCAGCGAATGTAGCCTTCCTCCTCAAGTTTTGTAAAGATCGGGGAAAGTCTTGCCGCCGGAACATTGAGCCACTGGGAAATGTCCTTCACATAGAGACGGTTTTCTGCCCCTTCCAGGGCGGAACGATCTTTCAAGACAGAGAGAATCGTAAACTCCAGGCTGTTCATGACACGGTTCAGGCGGTCCAGAGGGATGCTCTGGAAGGAACTGTTCCGGACGGCCATTTTTCTCGCCAGCCAGTGAATGTTTCCGGACTCCGGCATCAGGGCGTACTCTTTTTTCTCGGCGGGAGCCGCTTCCACGGAAACCTCCATGGTTCTGCCCGTCTCTCCAGCGCTGCCACTCACGAGAAGACTGCACTCTTTCGCGTCCCGCCCCTGGCAGAACACTACATAACTCTCCGTCACAGGAATGCCAAACTCCGGATCCATGCCGTAGAAGATCCCGTCCTCTCCCTGGACTTCCACCCAGGAGTGGAGGCTTGTCTTCCCCGGAAGGATACCCGTCACATATCTCGCCGTGATTCCGTCCATATGGCAGAGGGCCAGCATGATCTGGGCAAAATCGCGGTTGCTTCCGTAGCCACGGCCGGCCACCTGATCTGCAGTCAGAAGACCTTCTTTTTCCGCCTCTTCTCTTTTTTTCAGTTTCCGTTTCACAAAACCGGCAATCCAGAGCGCACGGTCCCGTACCTCGCCCTCCGGCAGATTCAGCTCTCCGTACCACTCACCGAGATTCTGCCCCACCTCCGTGTAGGGGGATGAGATCCGGTAAAGCATCTCATGATTTTCCGGCTTCCGGTTATATTTCTGGACCTGAACGGTGCCCTCTGCTTCATAGGAAAACTCTCTGTGAGGCTTTGCCATGTAGCCCAGAACATACTGATTTTTTGCATCGTCCATCCGTTTTTTGACCATACAGTCCTCCGGCAGGATCTCTTCCTTCAGTTCTGTGATTCTCTGGGTCTCATCGATTCTCGGCAGGCACTTCAGCTGGAAATATTCATCTGCCACCGGCTTTTCGTACTGTATCTTTATCTTCAGTTTATATGCAATCCACTCCATTTCCACCGTTCCTCTCTTTCGTCCATTTTCCGATTTTTAATTATTATACTCATAAAAAATTTTCTTGCAATAGAAGTTATGGTAATTTTAGAAACTACCCAAAGATTTAAGCGGTGGCTCTTGTACGCAAAAAAGCCGCCGGAAGCGGCCCTCTCGGGTCAGCCTCTCGGCGGCAGCTTTTGTATTTTCAGTTGGATTACTCTTCAGTCTTCTCCTCAGTTTCTGCAGTCTCTTCTGCATCGTCCTCGGAAAGGTCATCTGCAGCTTCCTCTGCTTCGGAAGTTTCTGCCTCCTCTGCAGTCTCCTCTGCTTCATCCTGAATGTCATCCTCGTAGAGATCGTCGTCATCCAGCAGCAGATCATCATCGTCGTCGTATTCCTCGACCTCGGTGTTAATCTTGATGTTGCGGTAACGCTTCATACCGGTACCAGCCGGAATCAGTTTACCAATGATAACGTTCTCTTTCAGACCGATCAGCGGGTCGATCTTACCCTTGATGGCAGCTTCGGTCAGAACCTTGGTGGTCTCCTGGAAGGAAGCGGCGGACATGAAGGAGTTGGTAGCCAGGGATGCCTTGGTGATACCAAGCATAACCTGTTTTCCTTCTGCCGGCTCTTTGCCTTCTTTGATCATAGCCTCGTTGACATCCTCGAACTCCAGAGAGTCTACCAGGGTACCCGGCAGGAACTCGGTGTCTCCGTTGTTCTCGATACGGATCTTCTTCAGCATCTGGCGAACCAGAACCTCGATATGCTTATCACTGATTTCTACACCCTGCAGACGGTATACACGCTGTACCTCACGGAGCATGTAATCCTGAACGGCACGAACGCCTTTAATTCTCAGGATATCATGGGGATTCACGCTACCTTCGGTCAGCTCATCACCGGCCTCCAGAACAGCGCCGTCCATGATCTTGATACGGGAACCGTAGGGGATCAGGTAAGTCTTGGAATCACCGTCTTCCGGATTGGTAACGATGATCTCACGTTTCTTCTTGGTATCTTTGATGGTGGCCACACCGGCGATCTCCGTGATGATAGCAAGTCCTTTCGGCTTACGGGCCTCGAAAAGCTCCTCGACACGGGGAAGACCCTGTGTGATATCTCCACCTGCCACACCACCGGTATGGAAGGTACGCATGGTCAGCTGGGTACCCGGCTCACCGATGGACTGTGCAGCGATGATTCCGACAGCCTCACCAACCTGTACCGGCTCACCGGTAGCCATGTTGGAACCGTAACATTTTGCACAGATACCGATATGGGAACGACAGGTCAGGATGGTACGGATTTTCACCTGCTCCAGGGGATTTCCGTTCTCATCTACGCCTTCCTTCATGATTCTTGCAGCTCTCTTCGGAGTAATCATGTGGTTGGCTTTTACCAGAACCTCACCGTCTTTGTTGCAGATAGTTTCGCAGGAGAAACGGCCTGTGATACGCTCCTGCAGGTTCTCGATCTCCTCTTTTCCGTCGGTGAAGGACTTCACATACATACCCGGAATCTCATCACGGTCTACAGCACAGTCCATCTCGCGGATGATCAGATCCTGAGATACATCAACCATTCGTCTGGTCAGGTAACCGGAGTCTGCGGTACGAAGAGCGGTATCGGACAGACCTTTACGGGCTCCATGTGCAGACATGAAGTATTCCAGTACGTCAAGACCTTCACGGAAGTTTGATTTGATAGGCAGCTCGATGGTGTGACCGGTTGTATCGGCCATCAGTCCTCGCATACCTGCCAGCTGTTTGATCTGTTTATCGGAACCACGCGCTCCGGAGTCAGCCATCATGAAGATGTTGTTATATTTATCAAGACCGCTCAACAGAGCTTTGGTCAGCTTGTCATCGGTATTCTTCCAGGTCTCAACAACCTCTTTGTAACGCTCTTCCTCGGTGATCAGACCACGTTTGAAGTTGCGGGTGATGCGGTCCACGGTATCCTGGGCCTCTTTGATCATCTGCGGCTTCTGAGGCGGCACGGTCATATCGGAAATGGATACGGTCATTGCTGCTCTGGTGGAATATTTGTAACCCATGGCTTTGATGTTATCCAGCACCTCAGCGGTCTTGGTTGCTCCGTGGGTGTTGATAACTTTCTCAAGGATCTGTTTCAGCTGTTTCTTACCTACATGGAAGTCAACCTCGAGCTTCATGGCATTTTCCGGAATGGAACGATCTACAAAGCCCAGATCCTGCGGCAGAATCTCGTTGAAGATGAAACGGCCGAGAGTAGACTCAACAGTTCCCTGCTGGATGGTTCCGTCAGCCATCTTCTTCTGCATACGAACTTTGATTCTGGTCTGGAAGGTCAGGATCTTGTTCTCATATGCGAGAATTGCCTCGTTGATGCTCTTGAAGTATTTCCCCTCACCGATGGAACCCGGTCTCTCCTGAGTCAGATAGTAGATACCAAGGACCATATCCTGAGAAGGAACGGCTACGGGGCCACCATCAGACGGTTTCAGCAGGTTGTTCGGGGAAAGCAGCATGAAACGGCACTCGGCCTGAGCCTCTACAGACAGCGGCAGATGGACAGCCATCTGGTCTCCGTCGAAGTCGGCATTGAATGCGGTACACACAAGGGGATGCAGCTTAATAGCACGACCCTCTACCAGGATCGGCTCGAAAGCCTGAATACCCAGACGGTGAAGTGTAGGAGCACGGTTCAGCATTACCGGATGCTCTTTGATGACGTCCTCAAGGACATCCCATACCTCCGGCTGAAGGCGCTCTACCATCTTCTTGGCATTTTTGATATTGTGAGAAGTACCGTTGGCAACCAGCTCTTTCATTACGAAGGGTTTGAACAGCTCGATGGCCATCTCTTTGGGCAGACCACACTGATAAATCTTCAGCTCCGGTCCTACGACGATAACGGAACGTCCGGAATAGTCTACACGTTTACCCAGAAGGTTCTGACGGAAACGTCCGGATTTACCTTTCAGCATATCGGAAAGAGATTTCAGCGCACGGTTACCCGGTCCTGTTACCGGACGGCCGCGGCGGCCATTATCGATCAGGGCGTCTACAGCCTCCTGGAGCATACGTTTCTCGTTGCGGACGATGATTTCCGGAGCGTGCAGCTCGAGCAGACGTTTCAGACGGTTGTTTCTGTTGATGATTCTGCGGTACAGATCATTCAGGTCGGAAGTAGCAAAACGGCCTCCGTCCAGCTGCACCATGGGTCGAAGATCAGGCGGGATCACGGGGATCACGGTCATGACCATCCACTCGGGTTTGTTTCCGGACTCGCGGAATGCCTCCACAACCTCCAGACGTTTGATGATTCTTGCTCTCTTCTGACCGGTGGACTCCTTCAGGCCTTTTTTCAGCTCCTCGGATTCCTTCTCCATGTCGATGGCTTCCAGAAGCTCTTTGACAGCCTCTGCACCCATACCTACACGGAAACGGTCGCCCCATTTATCATAGGCTTCCTGGTACTCTCTCTCGGTGAGGACCTGTTTGTAAGCCAGATCGGTGTCACCTTTGTCGAGAACGATATAGTTTGCAAAATACAGAACCTTCTCCAGTGTTCTCGGAGACAGATCCAGCATCAGACCCATACGGCTCGGGATACCCTTGAAATACCAGATATGGGAAACCGGAGCAGCCAGTTCGATATGGCCCATACGCTCACGACGCACACTGGCCTTGGTAACTTCAACGCCGCAACGGTCGCAGACTACGCCTTTGTAACGGATCTTCTTGTACTTACCGCAGTGGCACTCCCAGTCCTTGCTGGGTCCGAAGATACGCTCGCAGAACAGACCGTCACGCTCGGGTTTCAGAGTTCTGTAGTTGATGGTTTCCGGCTTGAGCACCTCCCCGTGGGACCATTCTCTGATCTTTTCCGGGGATGCCAGGCCGATTTTGATTGCGTCAAATGTAATCGGCTGATAACCGTCATTTTTAACTGATTCAGGCATGTATGGTTCTCCCTTCTCTATACTACCTCTTACGATTTTCCCGCCGGCCGCCTTACTCAGACAGCCGGACGGTTCCATCCTTTTTCTTACTCTTCGTCACCGCTATCCAGGGATTCATCGAGATCTACATATCCGTCGTCGTCACTGTCATTGGACTCGTCTACGTCTACCAGATCTCCGTCAGAAAATTCCTGTTTGGTATAACCGTCGAATTTCTCTTCGCCGCGGTTATAATCATGATCACCCTCGATTACAGAACGGAGGTCTGTATCGCCGTAATCAATGTTTTCCATGATCTCGACTTCTGTATGATCCTCACGGAGCACTCTCACATCCAGTCCAAGAGACTGCAGCTCTTTCAGCAGAACCTTGAAGGACTCGGGGATACCCGGAGCCGGGATATTCTCGCCCTTGATGATGGCTTCGTAGGTCTTCACACGTCCGACTACATCATCGGATTTAACAGTCAGGATCTCCTGCAGGGTGTAGGATGCACCGTATGCCTCCAGGGCCCAAACCTCCATCTCTCCGAAACGCTGTCCTCCGAACTGTGCCTTACCACCCAGAGGCTGCTGGGTAACCAGGGAGTACGGGCCGGTGGAACGTGCGTGGATCTTATCGTCTACCAGGTGATGCAGTTTCAGGTAATGCATGTGTCCGATGGTTACCGGGCTGTCGAAATACTCACCGGTACGACCGTCACGAAGTCTTACCTTACCATCTCTGGAAAGGGGAACTCCTTTCCAAAGCTCGCGGTGATCTCTGTTCTCATAGAGGTAATCCATAACCTCCGGAAGCAGCTCTTCCTCGTGTTTTGCTTTGAACTCTTCCCAGGACAGGTTCACATAATCGTTGGCCAGATCCAGGGTATCCATGATATCTACCTCGTTTGCGCCATCGAATACCGGTGTGGCGATATTGAAGCCCAGAGCTTTGGCAGCAAGGCTTAAGTGAATCTCCAGCACCTGTCCGATATTCATTCGGGACGGCACACCAAGGGGGTTTAGAACGATATCCAGCGGACGACCGTTGGGCAGGAAAGGCATATCTTCCACAGGGAGTACTCGGGAAACTACACCCTTGTTACCATGACGGCCTGCCATCTTATCGCCGACGGAAATCTTACGTTTCTGTGCAATGTAAATTCTTACGGACTGATTTACTCCCGGAGGAAGCTCGTCGCCGTTTTCTCTTGTGAAGACTTTGGCATCCACAACGATACCGTAAGCGCCGTGTGGAACCTTCAGGGAGGTATCTCTTACCTCGCGGGCCTTCTCACCGAAGATAGCTCTTAAGAGTCTCTCCTCTGCGCTCAGCTCGGTCTCTCCCTTCGGAGTTACTTTTCCGACCAGGATATCACCGGCACGGACCTCAGCACCAATACGGATGATTCCGCGCTCGTCCAGATCCTTCAGAGCCTCGTCGCCGACACCCGGAACATCACGGGTGATCTCTTCCGGTCCGAGCTTGGTGTCACGGGCTTCTGCCTCATATTCATCAATATGAACAGATGTATAAACATCGTTCATGACAAGTCTTTCGCTTAAAAGAACAGCATCCTCGTAGTTGTAACCTTCCCAGGTCATGAAACCGATCAGCGGGTTCTTACCAAGAGCAAGCTCTCCATTGCTGGTGGAAGGACCATCTGCGATTACCTGTCCTTTTCTTACCTTCTCGCCCTTAAAGACAATCGGTCTCTGGTTGTAGCAGTTGCTCTGGTTGCTTCGGGAGAATTTGGTCAGATGATAGGTATCCTTGTTTCCATCTTCTCTCTTGACAATAATTTCCTTGGAGGTGGAGCGCTCTACCACACCAGCGTTCTTTGCTACGACGCAGACACCGGAATCAACGGCTGCCTTAACCTCCATACCGGTTCCTACAACAGGAGCCTCGGTGGTCAGAAGCGGCACGGCCTGACGCTGCATGTTTGATCCCATCAGAGCACGGTTTGCATCATCGTTCTCCAGGAAAGGAATCAGGGCCGTTGCCACGGAGAACACCATCTTCGGGGATACGTCCATGTAGTCGAACATCTTACGCTCGTACTCCTGAGTCTCCTCACGGTAACGACCGGATACGTTCTTCTGGATGAAGTGACCTTCCTCGTCCAGCGGGGTGTTAGCCTGTGCTACATGGTAGTTATCTTCCTCATCAGCGGTCATATATACAACATCCTCGGTAACGCGGGGATTGTTAGGATCAGTTTTATCGATCTTGCGGTAAGGAGCCTCTACGAAACCGTACTGGTTGATTCTTGCATAGCATGCAAGAGAGTTAATCAGACCGATGTTCGGTCCCTCAGGGGTCTCGATGGGGCACATTCTTCCGTAATGAGAATAGTGTACGTCTCGAACCTCGAATCCGGCTCTGTCTCGGGACAGACCGCCAGGACCAAGGGCAGACAGACGTCTCTTATGAGTCAGCTCACCAAGCGGGTTGTTCTGGTCCATGAACTGGGACAGCTGGGAAGATCCGAAGAACTCTTTGACAGCTGCGGTAACCGGCTTGATGTTGATCAGGGACTGCGGGGAAATGTTATCCTGATCCTGGGTGGTCATACGCTCACGAACGACTCTCTCCAGTCGGGAAAGACCGATGCGGTACTGGTTCTGAAGCAGCTCACCTACGGAACGGATACGACGGTTACCCAGATGGTCGATATCGTCGTCATTTCCGATGCCGTACTCCAGATGCATGTTATAGTTGATGGAAGCGATGATATCCTCTTTCGTGATATGCTTCGGAATCAGCTCATGGATGCTGTCATGGATGGCTTCTTTGATGGAATCCAGATCGTCATTTTCTTCCAGAATTTTTTCAAGAACAGGATAATATACTGATTCTGTAACCCCAAGCTCTTCCGGATCTACGTCCACGAAGCTCTTAAGGTCAACCATCAGGTTGGAAATAACCTTGATCTTGCGCTCCTCGCCCTGAATCCAGAGATAAGGAACTGCTGCGTTCTGGATCTTGTCAGCCAGATCGCGATCTACCTCGGTACCTGCCTCTGCCAGGATCTCGCCGGTGGTGGTGTCGATGACATCCTCTGCCAGCGTATGTCCGCAGATACGGTTTCTGAGGTGAAGCTTTTTGTTGAATTTGTAACGTCCAACCTTTGCCAGGTCATATCTTCTGGGGTCGAAGAACATGCTGGTGATCAGGCTCTCTGCGCTCTCTACTGCCAGCGGCTCGCCCGGACGGATCTTCTTATAGAGTTCGAGAAGACCTTCCTGGTAGTTAGTGGCCGTATCCTTTGTCAGGCTGGCCAGAATCTTGGGCTCCTCACCGAAGAGCTCGATGATCTCCGGGTTGGTGCCAAAGCCGAGAGCACGGATCAGAACAGTGATGGGAACTTTTCTTGTACGGTCTACACGCACATAGAAAATGTCATTGGAGTCCGTCTCATATTCCAGCCATGCACCACGGTTCGGAATTACTGTACAGGAATACAGCTCTTTTCCTAATTTATCGTGTGCGATTCCATAGTAGATACCCGGTGAACGAACCAGCTGGCTGACGATTACTCGTTCAGCGCCGTTGATCACGAAAGTACCTGTGTCAGTCATAATGGGAAGATCACCCATAAAGATCTCATGCTCGCTTACTTCGCCGTTCTCTCTGTTGTGAAGACGTACACGAACTTTCAGCGGAGCTGCGTATGTGGCATCCCGCTCCTTGCACTCTTCAATAGAGTACTTCACATCATCTTCGCACAAAGTAAAGTCCACAAATTCCAGGCTGAGCTTTCCACTATAATCCTCGATCGGAGAGATGTCATCAAAAACTTCCTTCATTCCTTCATCAAGAAACCACTTGTAGGAATCCTTCTGAACCTCAATGAGGTTCGGCATTTCAAGTACCTCTTTCTGTCTGGAATAACTCATACGGAAGCTTTTGTCACTCTTCACTGGACGTATTCTGTTTTTCTCCATTGACGTTTCACCCCTGTTCTTTCTATATATAAAATATCAAATTGATTCTCCCATTTTTGGGCATACTTATCCCGTCTGGGTATACTCCTACACAATAGTGCATTGTTTACTGTACCACAAAAAAAAATCAATGTCAAGTTCTTTTTGATTTTCGGAAATTTTCGAAAAATTCATCCATATGAGACGGTTTTCTGCCCCGTTTTTCCGTCATTTTTCCCATAAGAAAAAGAAAGACAGCCACCCTCTCACGCTTCCGCCCTCGGAATGACTGTCTACCTAATTATATATGCGCCCTTACTTGCAGAGATCCGCAACCACCTGATTGATGACTTTTCCGTCGGCCTTGCCCTTGAGCTCGCCCATAACAGCCTTCATGATGGCGCCTTTGTTCTTGGTGGCGATGACGTCAGCGAATTTCTCCTCGATGACTTTCTTCACTTCCTCAGGAGAAAGCTGCTTCGGAGCGTACTGGCTGATCACATCGTAGCGGAACTGGTACTCTGCCTTTAAGTCCTCTCTGGCTACGGGGCAGGTATCGATCTGCTCTTTTACGGTCTTCAGCTCTTTTAAGATCACCTGATCTACCATACTCTCGGGAATGTCATCCCGGCAGCCTGCGTCGATGCCGGCTTTCTTTGCTGCGGATACCAGAGAAGAGATCGCTTCTTTTCTCTCTTTATCCTTTGCCTTCATAGCTGCTACCATGTCTTTTCTCAGTTCCTCGATCGTCATTGATTTTTCCTCCTGTCATGATTATTCGTATTCCCGTACGGAATAAATTTTGGAACAAAAGTAAAAAGCGGCCATGGATCGCTCCACAGCCGCCTGAACTTTCAGCTTCTTGAAAAATTATTTCAGGGTAACTTTTGCTCCCTCAGCCTCAAGTTTGGTCTTCATCTCCTCAGCCTCTGCTTTGGAAACGCCCTCTTTAACTACCTTCGGAGCGCCGTCAACTACCTCTTTAGCCTCTTTCAGACCAAGACCAGTAGCCTCACGAACTACTTTGATAACTTTAACTTTGTTCGGGCCAACCTCGGTCAGCTCAACGTCGAACTCAGTTTTCTCCTCAGCCTCAGCTGCGCCAGCGCCAGCTGCTGCTACAACAACACCTGCTGCTGCAGATACGCCGAACTCTTCCTCACAAGCTTTTACCAGGTCGTTCAGCTCAAGTACAGATAACTCTTTAATCGCATCGATAAATTCTGCGGTAGTTAATTTTGCCATTTTATTTTCCTCCTGTAAATATGGTATTTTATACGGTCTGACGATCAGACAGTTCCGTTTACTTGCAGATGATTAAGCCTCTGCGGGAGCTTCGCCGTCTTTCTCAGCGATCTGTTTAATAACACGAGCAAAGTTTGCAATCGGGGACTGCATACTTCCAAGAAGTCTTCCAAGAAGAACCTCTCTTGCCGGGATATCAGCCAGAGCTTTGATACCAGCCTCATCGTAGTACTTATCCTCTACGACACCAGCTACCAGTTTGATAGCTTTTACATCTTTTGCATATTTTGCAAGGATTCTTGCCGGAGCAGTTGCGTCATCTTTGGAGATTGCAAGTGCGTTCGGTCCATCCAGGTGTTTGCAGAGCTCTTCACAAGCAGTTCCCTTGAATGCAAAGTTCATCATTGTATTCTTGTAAACTTTGTACTCAACACCAGCTTCTCTCAACTCTTTACGAAGAGCAGTATCCTGCTCAACGGTGATTCCGCTGTAAGTAGCAAGCACAACAGACTGTGCGCCCTGGATCTTGCTGCTGATCTCTTCAACAACCGGTTTCTTCAGTTCTACTTTTGCCATGATTGGTGCACCTCCTTATAGATTTTGTGCAGTCAGGCGACTGCATGATCCTGACCTCTCGGTCGGGTGTACCGCCGTAAAAAAACCTCCCTGTTACCAGAGAGGACCCAAGTCAATCATACAATCAACTCTCCTCGGCAGGCGTTTTCATCCTTATGCCTTGCGGCACCTGCTGTCTTCGGCAGTTTTCTATTGCATTATAGTACACGGTGCCGGGTATGTCAAGCACTTTCTTTAATTTTTTTATAAAAGAAGAACCGCTTCCCAGCAAGCTGGAAAACGGCTCTAAGTTTCGCTGAATCTTATGCAAATTTAGCGGTATTCAGTTTCACACCCGGTCCCATGGTCGGAGCGATGGTAACGCTCTTCAGGTACTGACCCTTCAGGGTGCTGGGACGAGCTTTGATAATTGCATCCATAAGCGTCTGGAAGTTGTCGCGTAACTGCTCTTCGGTAAAGGAAGCTTTTCCGATGGGCACATGAATGATATTGGTCTTGTCAAGTCTGTACTCGATCTTACCTGCTTTGATATCCTGAACGGCTTTGGTTACGTCCATGGTTACGGTACCGGCTTTCGGGTTCGGCATTAAGCCTTTGGGTCCGAGAACACGACCGAGACGTCCAACAACACCCATCATATCCGGGGTAGCTACTACTACGTCGAAATCAAGCCAGCCTTCGTTCTGGATCTTCGGAACCAGCTCCTCAGCGCCTACAAACTCAGCGCCTGCAGCTTTTGCTTCCTCAGCTTTGGCATTCTTTGCGAATACCAGGACACGAACGGTTTTACCAGTTCCGTGCGGCAGAACAACTGCACCACGGATCTGCTGGTCAGCGTGACGTCCGTCACAACCGGTTCTGATGTGAGCCTCGATGGTCTCGTCAAATTTTGCAACTGCTACTTTTTTCACTAAAGCAACTGCTTCGTCGGTATCGTAAAGGGTTGCGCGGTCGATCGCCTTAGCAGCCTCTACGTATTTCTTTCCTCTGTTCATACTAAATTACCTCCTGGTGGTGTTTGCGGGAATATCCCTCCCACGTATCGTTATTGTCTACAATCAATTTCACTGACTAAACTAAATTAGTCCTCTACAGTGATACCCATGCTGCGTGCGGTACCAGCGATCATGCTCATAGCGCTCTCGATGGTAGCTGCATTCAGGTCCGGCATCTTCATCTCAGCGATCTCACGGATCTTGTCTTTGGAGATGGTAGCAACTTTAGTCTTGTTGGGAACTCCGGAACCGGATTTCAGGTTGCAGGCTTTCTTCAGCAGAACTGCTGCAGGCGGGGTCTTGGTGATGAAGCTGAAGCTTCTGTCCGCATATACAGTGATGACAACGGGGATGATCAGATCGCCCTTGTCAGCGGTTCTGGCGTTGAACTCTTTTGTAAACTGAACGATATTTACACCATGCTGACCCAGTGCAGGACCTACTGGCGGAGCCGGGGTAGCCTTTCCTGCCGGGATCTGTAATTTAATATAACCTGTTACTTTTTTTGCCATTTTAGGCACCTCCTATGTGGTATTGTCGGGGGTTTCCCTCCCACTTCACGAAAGCGCGAATTTACTTTCGGAATTTACCTGTTACAACTTTTTCACGTCGGTGAATGCTATCTCCACCGGCGTATCTCGACCAAACAATTCTACATTGATGGTAACCATCTGTTTGCTGTGGTTCATACTCTGGATGATGCCGACAGTATCTTTCCAGACACCACCGGTAATTGTGACGGAATCGCCTTCCTGGAAGTCCACTTCCAGTTCCCCGGGCTGAATGCCCAGCGGCTGCATTTCCTCTTCGGTCAGCGGAACCGGCTTTGATCCAGGACCAACGAATCCGGTAACACCGCGGGTATTTCTAACCACATACCATGTGTCATCGTTCATAACCATGTTGAGAAGCACATAGCCAGGAAACAGCTTTCTCTGAACCTGTTTCTTCACACCGTTGCGTACCTCCACAACATCCTCCATGGGGACCCGAACCTCCAGAATCTGATCTTCCAGATGGCGGTTCTCGATGGTTTTCTCGATGTTGGCCTTTACCTTGTTTTCATACCCTGAATAAGTATGAACTACATACCAGTTTGCTTCTGCCATATCTTCACCCTTGTCCTTATTATTTCACTAAGAAATCAATACCGTATTGTACCACGAAGTCAACGACGGCGATCAATACACCAAGTAAGATAGAAACAACTGCGACAGCAAGAGTCTCTTTACCGAGCTCTGTTTTGTCCGGCCAAATGATTTTATGAAACTCAGATTTCAGACCGTCAAACCAGCTCTTTTTCGGAGCTTTGGCTTTCGTCTTCTCAGCCTTAGCAGAATCTCCCATATCATTCACTCCCTTGCGTAGTTCCTACCGGAAATTACTTGGTTTCTTTGTGTAAAGTGTGAGTCTTGCAGAATCTGCAGTACTTCTTAGTCTCCATACGTTCGGGATGAGCTTTCTTATCCTTCATCGTATTGTAGTTTCTCTGTTTACACTCAGTGCATGCCAATGTGATCTTTACGCGCACAACCTCCACCTCGCCTTCTTAAATTTCATTTGCTGTTCGATGTTTTTTAGGCATAAAAAAAAGACCTACTTCCATTCGCTCGTCTATCTTACCATAGTCCATGTGGGGAAGTCAAGTCTTTTCTTTACTTTTTATTTACCCAGGAAATTTTCCGCCACTTCTTTGCCGAAAGGCGTGCCGGCAAGGCCACCCAGGCCCGTCTCCTTAAGGCTGCTGTTCATCTGGTCGCCCACCTCTTTCATGGCATCGATGACCTGATCCGGCGGGATCCGGCTCTCAATACCGGCAAGGGCCATATCCGCGGAGGAGAGGGCATTCATGGCTCCCACCACGTTTCGTTTCACGCAGGGCACCTCCACAAGCCCCGCCACCGGGTCACAGACCAGGCCGAGCAGGTTCTTGATGGCCATGGCCGCCGCGTGGATGATCGCTTTTTCGCTGCCGCCGTGAAGAGCCACCAGAACCCCCGCCGCCATGGCGCTGGCCGTACCGATCTCTGCCTGACAGCCGCCGCTGGCTCCGGCGATATAGGCTCTGGCCGCGATGACCTGGCCAATGCCCGCCGCCGTATAGAGAGCGTCGAGAACTTTCTCCTCCTCCGGCTCATATTTTTTCACATAAGGAACGAGAACCGCCGGCAACACGCCGCAGGCCCCGGCTGTGGGAGCCGCCACGATCCGCTTCATACAGGCGTTGCACTCGCCCATCTTGAGGGCTCCTGCGATGACCTGCCCTGCGAAGGCTCCGCTTAAGGGTTCATGCTCCGCCAGATATTTTTCCATAATGCCGCCCTGACCTCCCACGAGACCGCTCCTGGAACGCTCGTTTTCCTTATAACTTCCCGCCGCGTCCCACATGGCCTGCCAGAGAGCGGCCATCTGTTTTCTCGAATCCTCCCGGGTGACACCTCTCTCGTTGAGATCGTCCTGAAGTACCGCCTCGCAGAACGGAATCCTGTCTTTTTCGCAGGTGTCAAGGATCTCCTGCAATGATGTAAACGCCATGATCATTTTCCCCCTGTACTGATATATGTCACCTTCAGGATGCCCTTTAAGCTCTGAAGGATATTGAGCACGCTTCCGTCGATCTCCTGGTCAAGCTCCACCACCATGACGGCCCGGCCGCCTCTCCGGTCACGGTAAACGGACATCGTCGCGATGTTGATGGAGAGCATCGAGAGCATCGTCGTCACTTCCGCCACGCGGCCCGGCTGGTCCACATGGTTCACGACGATCGTCGGCATCTCGCAGGTGCAGTTGAGCTCGATGCCGTCCAGCTCGTTGATCATGATCCGGCCGCCGCCGAGGGAACAGGCCTGGACCTTCCTCTCCCGCCCGTTTTTTCCTTTTACATGAAGAACCACGGAATTGGGATGGGCTCCCTTGAGATCTGCCGTCCCAAAGGTAAACTTCATGCCTTCTTTTTCCGCGATGGCAAAGCTCTCCGGAATCCGCATATCATCCGGCTCCATGCCGAGAAGCCCGGCGATGATGGCCCTATCGGTGCCGTGGCCTTTTCCCGTGGCGGCGAAGGAACCGTACATACGGATATCCGCCTCCACCGGCTCCGCCCCCAGAAGCTTCCTTGTCATCAGTCCGATCCTTGCGGCCCCCGCCGTGTGGGAACTGGATGGTCCCACCATCACAGGACCGAGAATGTCAAAAATGTTCATTTTACTGCCCTCTTTTTCTATAGTTTTTGTCTTTCCCGCCGTCTGTTTCCCATTCTAACACAGGCCGCCTAAAAAAAGAAGTCCGGATTCTTCTTTTCCGGACTTCTCTGAATTATTTTTCAATTAAGCAGACATCATATTTTTTCAGCACCGTTTCTTCTGTAAGATCTGTTCCTTTCAAGAGGTCTTTTCTGCCTGCGAAAACAGCCGGAAGCTTCTGCTCTTCGTCCTTAAAGTTCATGACAAAGTAGAGCTTTTTCTCACCCTGCTGCCGGCAGATGACCTCAAGACCGGTCTCTTCCGGAATGAGGCTTTCCACGCCGGCTTCCTCAAGAGCCATCTTAAGAATATGGGCTTTTCCAGCCTTCTCCAGCTGGGTGCCGATGTAGTAAACGCGGCCTTTTCCGAAACGGTTCCGGGCTGCTGCCGGTTCTCCCGCATAGAAATCTTCCTCATAGACGCCAAGGCTCTCCGCACCCTCGAGATGCATGCGCTCGCAGACGAGATTACAGGAGTAATGCGTTCCGTCCATGGTCACGCCGTTCTTCTGCTCCGGAGCCAGGGCGTCGATCTCCTCCACCCAGAGGCCGGCCATTTCCCGTAAAGGTCCCGGATAACCGCCGAGATATACGTTGTCGGACTGGTCCACAATACCACTCATATAGGTGGTCACAAGGATGCCGCCCTCCCGGACGAATTTTTCCAGGGATTCCTTCATGTCTTCTTTTACCATATATAAAACGGGAGCCACGATGATCTGGTAGCGGCTGAAATCCGCGTCCACAGGAATCATGTCCACGGGGATATTTTTGTCATAGAAGTATTCATAATAGGAATGGATCTGATCCTCATAGCGAAGGTCGATGGAGGGTCCGCTGGTGTACTCCAGGCCCCAGTAGTTGTCCCAGTCAAAAATGATGCCCGCTTTCGACTCGTTCCGGCTGCCGGGGATCAGGCCGCTTAAAGCCTCCAGCTCTTTTCCCAGCTCCTGCACTTCCCGGAAAACTCTCGTGTCCTCGGTTCCCGCGTGGCTGATGACTGCGCCGTGGAATTTCTCGCAGGCTCCGCGGCTTCTCCTCAGCTGAAAGAACTGGATCGTATCCGCGCCGTGAGCGACAGTCTGCCAGCTCTGGGCCCGCATCTGGCCTGGGCGCTTCAGGGAGTTGTAGGGCTGCCAGTTCTGCTGGCTCGGCGTCTGCTCCATCAGCATAAAGGGAGCATTTTTCAAGCCCCGCATCAGATCGTGACGCATGGCCGTGAGACTCCAGGGCGTGTTGTAGGCCGGGTAGTTGTCCCAGGAGACGATATCCATCTCTTTTGCCCATTTGAAATAGTCCAGCTCTTTATAAGTACCCATGAGGTTTGTGGTGATGACGGCCTCTTTGTCGTATTTCCGGATAGCGTCCCGCTCGTCCATGTAGTTCTGAAGCATGCTGTCAGAATTGAACCGCTTGTAGTCGATGGAGAGACCGGCAAAAGCGCTCCGCTCATCCCAGAGACCCTCGCTTAAGGAGTTCGGCGCTACGATCTCCTCCCAGTCGTAGAAGGTGTGGCCCCAGAACTCGGTGTTCCAGGCCTTGTTCACTGCATCCAGCGTGCCATATTTCTTTCTCAGCCAGATACGGAAGGCTTTCTCGCAGTTTTCACAGTAGCAGGTTCCGCCGTACTCGTTGCTCACATGCCAGCATTTCACATGGGGATTGGAGGCATAGCGCTCGGCAAGCTTCGCTGCCAGAGCCACGGAATACTTCCGGAAGACCTCGGAGTTCGGGCAGGCATTGTGGCGCTGACCGAATTTGTGGCGTCTGCCCTCGTAGTCCACGCGCTCAACCTCCGGATATTTCCTGGCCATCCAGGCCGGAAGGGCTCCTGTGGAGGTGGCGAGCACGATGTCGTAATCCTCTTTGTTCAGCATCTCGATGATCTCATCCAGCTCGGAAAAATCGTAAGTTTCCTCGGAGGGCTGGATTTTTGCCCAGGAAAATACATTGATCGTGGCGCTGTTGATGCGGGCATCCTTAAAAATCCGCATGTCCTCCTTCCAGACTTCCTTCGGCCACTGATTGGGGTTGTAATCGCCCCCGTACAAGATACGTTTGATTTCTTTTCCCATAAGTGATTTCCTCCAGTCTTAACGAATGTTGGCGTAAAGCCCCCAGTCCTGATCATTGGCATAGGGATCGAAGAAGGCCGCTCTCCGGTCGTTGACTTCAAGCGGATAGACGTAAGCGCAGGAAGCCCTTCCGTCCGTAAAAAACAGCGGAAGAACGCCGCGAATGGATGCCTCGCCCCGTCGAATCCAGTTCTCGTCCTTTAAAATTTCCCCGTACATTTTAAACACTTTTCCCGTGAGGGCGCTCCAGTAATGGGGGAAAGTATCCCCGTAATAGCGCCTCTTGCCGAACCAGTAGCCGTCCCAGTGACGGATAGCCACCTCGTTCAGGTGATAGTCGGGCTGCATGCCGTTGAACAGTTCCAGAATCTCTACCTGCCTGGCTCCTTCGTCCAGATATTTCTTGTCCCCGGTCAGGAGATACACTGATAATATCACATCCGCCGCCGGAGCTACAATAGACTGCTCGTAATTTACCTCGGAAGCGGGGTAATTTTTTCCCACCTCGCACAGATGGTCTGCATGGTCCACAAAAAGCTCCAGCAACTCGTCGTATTCCTTCTGCCAGCCTGCCTTTTTGAGTTCCCCCATGACCAGCGTGACCGGCAGCTCGATGGGATAAAATTTCCTGCCGCCTTCCTTATAATAATGCCGGATAACCTGACAGCTGTATCTCAGATCTTCATCCTGTTTCCAGAGGCGGTAAATTTCCGCAAAAAAGGTCGCAGCCCAGGGAGCATTGTAGAGCCGTTTGAAACTGTCATCCATTCCTGCGTCGTTACAGGTCTTTCCAGTCTCCACATCTACCAGTTCCCGTTTCACATAGGTGAGATATTTCTTCAGGCTCTCCTCCAGCTCCGGCTGGCTTCCAGTTTTTTCGCCCTGGAGGAAGCGAGCCATGAGAACGCCCATTCCGATCCGCTCCCGGCCGCCGTTGAAATCATTTTCCGGTCGGTAAATCTGCCGCTCTTCCTCGTTGTCGTAGATGAGATAAGCGCCCTTCAACATTCCTTCTTTTTCATACTGCTGGTGCTCTGCAATAAAATGGCAGCGCTTTTCTGTCAGGCTGTGAATCTCTTCCTGCACGAACAGACGACAGCGCGTATGTACCTGATCCGCTGCGATCTCGAAGACTTTTTCACCGGGCTCTGCTGCGGTGAAAGTATAAGTGTAAATGCCATCCTCCTCGGTCAGAGCCTCTCCATTTACGGATACCTGTTCCGCCTGGAAAGCCGGACGGATCGTGAGCACGCTTTTCTCTCCGGGAAACAGCACATAGCGATCTGCCCGGACATCCACGAAATGAGGATTGTACTCCCCTGCTTTTTTGAGGAAATCCTCTTTTCCCTCATGAGGGAAAATCACCCAGCGGATGACCTTCTCCTCCCCGGCCTCCAGCTCCATGCCTTCGGGATGCAGATAAAAACAGCCGCGGTCATTGCTCTGGCGGAGAAGATTCCGCCGGACGCTGTAGGCCGCGAGGCTTCCCTCCGTCACTACCATGCCAAGATGGGGCGCTTCCCCTCCCATCCGGAGAGCGCAGATCCAACTCACATCCTTTCCGCAGAAAAGATGGGTGTGGCAGCGTCGGATAAGGCTGGTCTTGCTGTCCTCATACTGATCCGGCACCGGAAAGGAAATCTGGATATCTTCTATATTTGTAAAATAAGGCTTTTTCCCTTCATTTTTGATCCGGATCTCCGTCCGGACCACATCGCCCTCCCGGACACTGGCGCTTGTCGCGGAGAGCTCCTCCGGCACGCCCACCTCCCCATAGGGAAAATCAGGCCGGACCCAGTTCATTTCGTAGGGGTCGTTTTTGAATATCAGTTCTTTCATCATCTTTACTCCTTTACTCCTCCAAGGGTGATTCCGCTCACAAAATATTTCTGTAAAAACGGATAGATACACAATACCGGTACCATGGAAATGAAGATTTTTGCTGCGTTCATGGTGGTATTGGACATCATGGATGCCTGCTTGATCTGCTCCGCGGTCATGGTGGATGTGTCCACCTGGAAAATCAGCTGCTTGATATAGGTCTGCAGGGGATAATATTTCTCTCCGGTGGAAAGAACCAGACCCTGGAAAAAGTCATTCCACTGGGTTACGATCGTGAACAGAGCGATGGTGGCCAGCACGGGTTTGGAGAGAGGCACCACCACCCGGGCCAGAATATACCAGGCTCCCGCTCCGTCCACCATGGCGGCTTCCTCCAGCTCTTTCGGGATCTCCTGGAAAAAATTTACCATAAGGATCAGGTTAAAAACCGGGATTCCGCCGCAGACAGCCAGGCCGAAAACACTGTTGGTCAGGCCATATTTTTTCATGACCATATACCAAGGGATCGTTCCGCCGGAAAACAGCATGCAGAAAACAAACATCCACAGGATCACATTCCGGGCCGCAAATTCCTGTTTCGTCTTCGCCAGGGGATAAGCCGCCATGGTAAGCACCGGAAGGGTGATCACCAAGGAGAGTATAACCCTTTTTACAGAAACAAAAAAGGATACAAAAAACGCTTTTTCACCCATAATTTCTTTGTATGCCTGAAGGGTGAAGCCCACGGGCCAGAAAGTCACAAGACCGGCCTCCGCCGCCTCCTTGGAACTGAAGGAAACGGCCAGATTATAAAGAAGCGGGAGCAGACAGCTTAAGGCCAGAATGACCAGGATCACCACAAAGAATCCCTGAAGTATGCGGCTTCCCACTGTTTTTTTCTCTACCATATGAAAACCTCCTCAGAAAATGCGATAGTTTGCTTTTTTATACGCAATGAGATAGGACAGCGAGATCATTAGAAAACCGATGACGGATTTCAGCAGTCCCACAGCCGTTGCCAGGGAGAACTGAAGATCATTTAAGCCCACCCGGTAAACCCAGGTATCGATGATATCGCCGGTGGAATAAACAGCCTGATTGTAAATGTTGTAGATCTGATCGAAGCCCGCGTTGAGGATATTTCCCAGAGCCAGGATCGTCATAAGCACGATTACCGGCTTGAGTCCCGGCAGCGTGATGTGCCACATCCGGCTCCAGCGCCCTGCCCCATCAATGGCTGCCGCCTCATATAAGGAAGGGCTGATGCCGGTGAGGGCCGCCAGATAGACCACGGCGTTAAAGCCAAATTCTTTCCAGACATCGGTACCGATGGCCAGGGTCCGGAAAAGCTTTGAGATTCGAAAAAAAGCGATGGGCTCCATTCCAAGAGCAGAGAGTACCATGTTGACCGGGCCGTAGAGGCCGAACACATCCAGAAGGATACCGCCCATAATAACCCAGGAAATGAAATGCGGCAGGTAAACGACTGTCTGAATGCAACGCTTGAAGGCCACATTTTTGATCTCGTTGAGGAGCAGGGCGAAGATCACCGGAACCAGCACATTCAGAAGAAGCTTGCCCACGGCGATGACAATCGTATTGGTAAAAATCTGAGAGACGTCTTTGAGCTGAAACATATACTCAAAATTTTCCAGTCCAATGAATTTGGAACGGAAGATTCCCTTGCCCGGGTTGAAATCCTGAAAGGCCATGATGATGCCGAACATGGGAACGATATTGATGAGAACCATCCAGACCAGCGCCGGGATCACCATGATACAGTAGGCTCCTTTTCTGGATTGAAAGATATTCTTTTTCTGCATAAGGCTTTCCTTTCTGAAAAAGGGTGTTCGGAATATTTTGCATCCCGTCCACCCTTTTCCTGTGATTTATTTCTCTGTCAGTGCCTGTACTTCCTCTGTGATCTCAGCTCCGCCCTCAGCGTTCCACTCTTCTACGAAGGTGTCAAAAGCTTCGATGGGCTCCTCGCCGATGATGATCTTCAGGAAGGTCTCGTCCTCTTTTTTCTTCAGGTTGGTCCATTTGCGCTCCATGGTCTCTGTCTGGGTGTAGGTGATACTGTACACTTTATTTACAATTCCTTCCGCGGAAGCTTCTTCCACAGCGGAAGATCCCATCAGCAGGGAGTAAAGTCTGCCGAAGTTGGTGTTGTCGGTGTTCCATTTTTCAATACTCATATCGTCATAGGGCGCTTCCAGACAATCTGGCAGAGCAGCCAGATCTGCCTGTAAGAGTTTGTAGTTCAACGGATCAAATTCCGGAACCTCTTCACCTTTCATCTCTGCATTGAGAGCCTGAACAGAATAGGTATTTTCATCCAGCGGTGTGATAACGACACGTCCGGGATAATAGCTGAGGTCCAGATCGGTCTCTGACTGGAAGGTTCCCTCATTGACACGGAGATAATTATTCAGAAGGAAAGCTGCCTCCGGATGCTCGTAGCCTTTCCGTACGACACAGTAGGAACCGCCCACACCGGCAAGCTTCGCATACCACTGACCGTCTGCTGCGAGAGGAGCCGCATAAGCTTTCCACTCCATATCCGGCTCGTTGGCAATGCCGTCTTTTACATTGTAGCCATGCCACCACGGGGAGAAAAGGATGCCGACTTTACCGCTCTTCCAGGCCTCGTCTGCGTCTTTCCGGACACCCAGCTCCTGATCGAGGATTCCGTCCTCATACATCTTATTCAGCTCTGCCAGGGCTTCTTTCGTCTGCTCTGTCGTGGAGCCATAGACCGCCTTTCCCTCTTCATCCTGCACCCAGTAGCCCGGGTAAGCCTGATATGCCTGGAAAATACCGTCGAGATTGTTCAGGTTGTTCGTGGAAAGAAAGGTGTTGTAAACCGCGCCGTTGATCGTCGGACCCACGATACCGATGGTGTTTTCTCCGCCCATCTTATTGTCCACGAAGGCTTTTGCCACCGTTTCCAGCTCCTCAATCGTGGTTGGCGCTTCCAGTCCCAGCTCATCCAGCCAGTCCTGACGAATCCACATGAGCACATAGCCGTCGGCCTCCACCTGCACGCTGGGGAGCGCCAGAAGCTTGCTGTCATAGGTGGCGTTTTCCAGGGCCTTTCCGTCTGTGGAATCGATGTTCTGCTTGATGATATCGCAGGCGTAAGTGTCGTAATAGTCCGTGAGATCCTCCAGCATATCGGACTGAGCCAGCTTCCGGAACTGCTGCTCGTTCACCACCAGAATATCCGGAATGTCGTTGGCTGCGATGGCCAGATTCAGTTTTTCATTATAATCGGAAGAGGAAGCGGACCATTTTACGGAAATATCAATGTTCATATTGTCTTTGATAAACCGGGTATAATAGTTGTCTGTGGCTGAATCGCCCTCCGGCATGGTGATGGTCGGATTGATGGACTGCACGATCTCCACCGTTACCGGATCCTCATATTTTCCCAAAGGACTTACCGCTCCGCTTTCATCCACCGGAAGATTTTCCTCTGCATGTACGCCAGTGGCTCCGCTCAGGGCCATCAGGCAGGCAAGACTTAAAATGACCATTTTTCTTTTCATTCTCGTTACCTCCCATACGTTCTTGGTTTTGTTGATGAGCCTATTATAGCGTTTTTTCCGCCAGATTCAGACTCACTTTTCCCACCGGAACGAGGACTTTTCTCTCCTGTTTTTTCCGAAATATCATAAAAGTGAACCCTTTCGTAAAAGCAGTCCACCTTCCTCTATTGACAAGGATTTTCCGTCAATTATAATAAAACTATATCATAAAACGGGAGGGAGTTTATGAAAATCTCATTAAAAATGCGGGTCTTTATCGTATTTTTCGGCGTGCTTTTTCTGCTAGTCGGCTCTTATCTTTTCACCGTCACGCGCTTTATCACCCGCTTCACCACCAAGCAGCTGAATGATGATTACAACAGCCTTCTTCTGGAGGTCAGCGAGACGATGCAGAACCTTCTCTGGAATCTCACCCTGACTTCCGGCCAGCTTCTGGACAATGACGAGATTCAGGATACGATCCTCGCCTATCAGTCCTCTTCCTCACCCTACATTCGTCAGGAATACTACTCTTCCTTATTAAAAGATATCACGATGCTGACCATGGCAAACAGCGACGTTTCCCTGCTCTATCTCTACGACAATGAGGATGAGGATTTTATTTTCAGCAGCTTTCCCGTTCAGGAAAACAGGACCGGCGAACTTCCCGTGCTCTACGAAAATTCCGCCTTTGTCTTCTGCGGGCCCTGCTTCAGCCAGAGCAACTACAACGGCAATCCGGTACTGATCTTAAACCGTACGGAAACCCTTCCCAATGGAAAAAACGTCACCCTCTCCATCGAGTCCGGCTTCTACTCCCTGACCCGCCTTCTGGAGATCGCCTCCCGGAAAGAGGCTTTTCTCGCCGTCACCGGCGCTTCCGAAGAGCTCCTTTACACCAATCTTCCTTCGGCTTCTTCCGCACTTCCGGCTCTCCTGGAAAAAGGAAAAAACGCCGATTACCGGAGCCTCACCAAGGAAATGTCTCAAGGCTGGAAAGTCTCCCTCATCCTTCCGGACCAGATCTATATCCGGGATTACTATCATTCCCTCCGGGATGTCCTTCTCTGCACGCTGTTGATCGCCGTCCTCATCGGCGCTCTGGCCTTCTATTTCTGGAAGAGCGTCTACACGCCGCTGCAGCTTTTCGACCGGCAGCTGGAGGAGCTTCTCACCGACGATTTTGACGCTTCTGCCATGCATTCGTCCATTCCTGAATACGAACATCTCCTCGGAAAAGTCTCAAAGCTCCAGCGCCAGATCCAGGAGATGATCCAGAAAATCATCCGTCAGGAACAGGTCAACACCAAGACCCAGACCGAGAAGCTCCGGGCCCAGATCAACCCGCACTTTCTTTTAAACACCTTAAATACCATGCACTGGATGGCGCTTATCAACAAACAGCCGGAGATCGATTCCATCACCCAGACCCTCTCCCACCTCTTAAGCTACAACCTGGACAAGGACAACGTCTCCACCAATCTGGAACGGGAGCTTTCCGCCCTCCAGGAATATGTCCAGCTTCAGAAAGTGCGCTACGATTTCCGTTTTGAGATCCTGCGGCCTGAAAACGGAGAGCCGCTGAACTATCCCTGCCCCAAGTTTCTTCTACAGCCCCTGGTGGAAAACGCCCTGAAACACGGCTACCTTCCTGGTATGGAAATCCGGATCGCCGTCAGCGTCGGCGAACGAATCTCCGTCACCGTCAGCGACACCGGTTCCGGCATGAAAACGGAGACCGCAGCCGCCATCAACGCCCAGTGGCAGGGCGCTCACTCGGAAGCCCTTCCCGCCTTCGGAATCGGCCTTTCCTATGTCATCCGGAGTCTCCATGAATTTTTCTCGGAGGACTGCTTTTTTGAAGTGCAGAGCGAGGAACAGAAAGGAACGACGTTTTTGATAGAAATACCCAAACAAAAAGGAGCTGGATATTATGCTGAAAATTCTGATCATTGATGACGATATGCTGACACGAAAGGGCATCCAGATGCTGATGCCCTGGGAAAAACATGAAATGAAGATCGTTGGAGAGAGTTCCAACGGACAGGAGGCCCTGGGTTTTCTGGAAGATCATGCCGTGGACCTGGCCCTCGTGGATCTCGATATGCCGGTCATGGACGGAATGACCTTTATCGAAAAGGCCTCAAAGCTCTATCCCGACCTCAACTATGTGGTCCTGACGGTCCACACGGAATTTGAATACATTCAGGGAGTGCTGCGGGCCGGGGCTATCGACTACATTGCCAAGACCCAGTTTGACAAAGAAAATTTTGATCAGATCTTGGACCGGATCTCCGCCGCCATCCAGAAAAAGACGGCCGCTTCCGCTTCTCTTAATTGGAAAGAATGTAAAATTCTCTATCCTGCTCTCTTCGCCCTGGTCACTGTGGACACAGAAAACGAGGAGATGGTATTTCAATTTCTGGAAATGAATAAATTGAATGAAGAAAAGGATTTGTATGAACTGCTTCCCGGCGTCTGGGTCTTTCCTTCCGAGAAGAACAGTTTCTTTTTTCCGGAAAATTTCACCAATTCCATGCTGCTCCACATTCAGGATGTGGCCGAGATGACTTACGCGGAGCTCGGAAAACTACTGCGCTCCTACGTCCGCAATCTCTTTTTCTACGATTACCGACCCATCCACGCCGTAAACGAGAAGCACGCCTACGAGCTCCAGGAAAAGATCTCCATCCATCATACGGAAAGCATCGAAGCTCTGAAAAAGGAATGGCTCTCCCTGAACTGGGTTCACGAAAATTTCCTCTTCGATCAGATCCGCTTCGATTTAAAGAACAGCAGACTAAAACCCGCCAGCCTGTACCATCTGCTCCTTTCACTGGAAAATGTCTGGAACTCTGCGTACAGCGAGCTGACCGGCAACGCCATCCAGCTTCCCGCCGTCTTCCATAACTGGACCGAGGTGGAAAACTGGCTTCTGGCTGTGTATAAAAAAACAAATTATTTTCAGGAAAATTCGAGATACTCAAGCGCCGTCACCCGAAGCATCCTGAATGTGAAAAACTTTGTGGACGCCCACTATCAGGAGCCCATCGACTCCACGGAAATCGCTCGGAACGCCCAGATGAGCTACGGCTATTTCAGCCGCTGCTTTCATGATATCATCGGCGTCTCCTTCAGCGACTACTGCAGCCAGATCCGGATCTCCCACGCCAAAGAGCTGCTCCTTAACACGGACAAGACTGTCCAGGAGATCGCTTTTCTTACCGGCTACAACAACGAAAAATATTTCAGCCGCATTTTCAAGAAACTGACGAACGTAAGCCCCAGTGAGTTCCGGAAAAACGCTTAAATCTGAAGAATTCGTCCCATCTTCGCGGAAGTCCGGTGGGAGATAGAGATCACCGTGCGGTTTTCGGAGACTCGTTTCAGGGCATCGAGGACTTCTTTCTCGGTCTCGGCATCCAGGTTGGCTGTGATCTCGTCGAGGAGAAGAAGGTGCGGTTCTGCGGCTGCGGCTCTCGCGATGGAGAGGAGCTGCCATTGACCCTGGGAGAAAAGCTCCGGCGTGCAGACTGTATCGTAACCTTTTTCCAGACTCTCGATGGCCCCGGAAAGGCCGGTGAGCGCAGCTGCGGCCCGCACCTGTTTCTCGGAAATTTTTTTATCATAAAGGGTGATCTGATCCCGGACGGTTCCCGGCACCATGTGGAAGGACTGCTCCACATAGCCGAAGAGTTTCCGCCGGTCTTTTTCCCTGATTTCGGAGGAGGGAACGCCGTGGATCGTGACACTGCCCTTCTGGGGTTTGTAAAGACCGAGGAGCAGCTTCATGATTGTGCTCTTTCCGGCTCCGGTCCGGCCCGCCAGAGTGACCTGATCGCCATCCAGCACCTGGAAGCTTAAGCGATCCAGCACCACATGTTCGTCGTAACCAAAGGTCACGTTTTTCAGTTCTACAAAGGGCAGTTTTTCCTGCATCTTCTGTTCTTTTTCTTCTAGAGGCTCTTTCTCCTCCAATTCGAAAAATTCATTGATCCTGTGGATGCCGGCCAGGGCAGACTGGATCGTCTGAATCTCCATGCCAAGGCTCTCCACCGGGCCGAAAATCTGGGAAATATAGTTGATGACAGCCACGGCTGTTCCGGCTGACATACCGAAGAAGGCCAGAACTTCCGGATTTCCGCTGGCGGAAAGGAGCATGACAACGGCTACCACAATCGCATTCAGAATCAGGATCACCGGTGAATAGACGGCGTCATAGAAATTCGTCCGCTCCATAGCCTGATAGCTCTCGCCGATGTACTGGTCGTAACGCTCTTCCATATAATTCTCTTTGCCGAGGCAATGGATCGTCCGGATGTTGTGCAGGGTCTCCGGCACATGGGCGGAAGCCCGGCCAACGGCTTTCCGGTTCGCGATCTGGGCTGCCAGCATATTTTTCTGCACATGTCTCGTAAACCCGAAGAGGAACGGAAGGATCACGAGCAGAACGAGGGTCAGACCGCAGTTCTGAAACCAGATCACGACCAGAATGCTGACGATCTTGCAGGCGTCCGCAAACATGCTGATGATACCTGAGGTAAAGAGATTTTCCACGGTGTCCACATCACCGACAAAACGGGAAACCAGCGTACCCGGCTCCTGCTGGTTGATGCTGTCCGCCGTGAGGTTCACAAACTTTTCCATCAGCCTGCTTCTTAAGGCGTGGGTGATCTTCTGGCCGAAGACCGTGAGAAGTCCTTCTCTTGCTGACTCCAGAAAACCAGTCAGCGCCAGCATGAGAAAATAAAGAACGATGAAGGGCACGGAAACGCCTGTCCCCGCCGTGATGGTATCGACGATCTTCGCCAGAATCAGCGGAGGGATCAGCGTCGCAACGACGGCGCCCACAACGGCTACAACAATGCCCAGAGAAAGCCATTTCTGCTTTTTCACGGTGTCAAAGATTACATTTCTGACCATTCCTTTTTGTTTCATGACTCTCTCCCTCCTTTCTCTTCCTGCTCCTCAAAGAGTTCCCGGTACTCCGGCACTTCCCGGAGCAGATTTTCGTGAGTATCTACCTTCGCCTTGCCATTTTCCATCCAGATGATCTGATCCATCTCCGGAAAAAGATAGAGCCGATGGGAAATCAGAAGCACGATGTTATCTCTGACAAGCTCTTTTAAGTTGGCAAAAATCTGTCTTTCTGTGGTCTTATCAAGGGCTGAGAAAGGATCGTCCAGAATCAGCACCGGCTTTTTATGGCAGAGGGTTCTGGCCAGTGCCAGCCGCTGTCCCTGTCCGCCGGAGAGGCGCACGCCGCCGTTTCCAACGAGGGTCTCTGTTCCATCTTCCATTCCGGCAACTTCCTGATCCAGGCAGACGGCCTTCAGGAAATCGTCCACATTTTTGTTCTCACCCATCAGAATGTTGTTTTTCACGCTGTCGTTGAAAAGCTCCGGATCGTGGCCAAGATAGCCGATGGTTCCGGTGCGCTCCGTATCCCTCATCGCGCGGAGTTCTTTTTCATCACAGGAAATGCTTCCCTCATAGGGATATTCGCAGAGGAAAACTTTTCCCAGCGTGGATTTTCCACAGGCCACAGAACCCGTGATACCAATGATCTCGCCTTTTTTCGCCGTAAAGGAAATGTCATCCAGGATCTTCTTTCCGTCGGGATAAGCGAAGTTGACATGTTCCACTTTGAGCTCCCGGCATACTTTTTTCTCCTGAGATCTGTCTTCTTCCGGCTCCTCCTTCGGCGCCATCAGAGGCTTGATGCGGTTCCAGGAAACCTGGGCCTTATGTACGGCATTGAAAAGCTTCGCCGCGCTGGAAGACTTGACGGAAAGCTTCACAAAACAGGCCAGGAAGGTCGTGAAAGCGGCGATACTCCAGCTTTTCCAGCCGGTTCCCAGCACATTTTTCTGACCGAAACAGAGGATAAAGAGCAGGCCTGCCATAGAAATGACCCGGTAAACCGGCGGCATGGCTGTGTTCCAAATATTTGCTTTTATCGCTGATTTTTCGTAGGCGGTAAGGTCAGCTTCATAGGCTTCCTGCCGTTCCTTCTCACAGCCGAACACCCGGTAGGTGATGGCATTCTGGGCCCGGTCCAGGGTTGCCGCGCTTAAAAGCCCGGACTGTTTCTTATAGGCTGCGCCCGTGCGCTGGATCATTTTTTTCATTTTCTCCGCCGTAATATAGGAAATCGGCGGGAAGAGCATGCTGAGAAGCGCCAGCCGCCAGTCATAACAGAGAAGCATGAGCGCGTAAGCTGCCAGAGCAACGCCCGTATCGAAGATCTCCGTCGTGAACTTCCGCATGCCCTCGGCACAGTCGTCCACGTCTAGGATCGCTTTGGTCATCACATCGCCTTCGCCCTCTTCCTTTAAGCTGGCCCGGCTCTTTGTAACGAGGCTCCGGTAGAGCACCTGCTTCATCCGACGGTTGACGTTGTTGGCGAAACGCCTCACATAGAAACGTTTCACATATCTGGAAACCTGTACGATGGCGATGGCCGCCACATAACCCAGCACCAGGCTCAACATGGCGGCAGTCTCACTGTTTCCGTTCAGGATATCCACCAGGCAGCCGGTCATTTTTCCTTCAAACCAGGGTCCTGCCAGAAGCCCCAGGTTGTAAATGAGACCGGACAGAGTAATCAGGACAAGCACTTTCCACTCCAGCCTGAAATAGGCCAGCACCCGGTCCGACTGAAACCGTTCCTTTTTCATCACTTCTCCTCCTCTTCCAAAAGCTTCGCCACATCTGTAAAGCCCTTCTGCCGCTGCCGTTTGGACTTCCAGTAGAGCGTATCAAGAGTCTTACAGAAGGCTTCTTTTTCCTCCCCGGGAAGCTCTGACAGAAGCCATTCATAAAAGACCGTCTCGATGTGGGCCTTGGAATTTTTCAGTTTTTCCGCCTTTTCCGTGGCGTAGAGAAGCTGGCTTCTGCCGTCCTCCGGGTTCGGCTTCCGGACAAGATAGCCTTTTGCTTCAAGACTCGCCACCCGCTTGGCCGCCGCTCCCTTGTCAATCTTCAACGTCTCCCGGACCTTCGTCTGGGTGATTCCCGGATTGTGGCGAACCAGATGGATCACATCAAATTCCGCGGTCCCCACTCCCTCTTCCTTCATGGTCTGCACCGTAAACTTGCTGACCTCCCGGGCGATCTTTGTCATTTTTCTTTCCGTGGCATCCATAAATATCTCCCTTCTCTCCTGCGAGCACACATCTAGTACAGTGAAAATTAAGTATCTGCTATATTGACGCAGGATGATTTCTTCATATGCAAGGCGGAGGAATGAGGCG
>NZ_JAJEPR010000070.1:0-6511 GCF_020686945.1 Fusicatenibacter faecihominis
TCTTTATTAAGCTGTTCCTCAATACCTGTCACTGTCCGATCATCCACGGTTCCTTTTGCATCTGTCGGCTCAGAAGCCTGTGCATCCTGCGGAAGCGGTGAAGTCGTTGTTTTCTCAGTCCCAGTTGCATCTGCACTGGTCGTGGTTGCCATTGCACCATTACTGTCACTGGAAGTTTTCTGTTTCTCTGCCTGCTTCTTTGCCCATTCATAATAAGGATTCTGTAACACATACTTTTCAGACGTATTTCCGGCACCATCTGTTACCGTAATCTCAATCTGTTTTGTAGTAAAATCTTTCTGTGTCAATTGCACTCTCAGCATTCCATCCTTCAAGTCTGTATAAGTGGTGCCATTGACTGTTACTGCAGTAATCCCTGATACTGTATCATTCCCCTGAATCGTCAGCACACCATCTGTCAGGGAAGCAGAGAGTGTAGGCTTTTCCGTGTCATAACACTTAATAGAGCGATTCTGCTCATAGACCTTCCCCTCACCATCTGTAACACGCACATACACTGTCTGATTTCCAGTGATCGTGATACTTCCACTTCCGGTTACATCCTGCCAGCTTCCATCTTTTCCTGCTTTTGCTTCAATCTTTGCTATTGAGAAACCTTCCGGCATATGACTGGCATCTACCGTAACAGCAATGGTTGTTTCTCCCTGTTTCCAGCCATCCGGTTTCTCAATCGTGATTGTAGGCGTGGTATTCTCAGCTGCATAAGCAGTCTGTGTCTGGAGCAAAGGTGTTGTCAGGCAAAGAAATGTCGTTGCAGCAAGCAAGCTCTTTTTTACTCTGCTTTTAGTAATTGTTCTCTTCTTCTGTTTCATTTTTTCCAGATTCATCATCGGCTTTTGTTTCCTCCTTCTGTATTTCTACCCTGCCGGGCAGTTCATTTTTCATTCTCTTTTTGAAAGCTTCCAATTCCGGAATACTCATATCCATTGCACGGATAATTCTTACAATTTCCAGATTTTCCGCTTCTGTTTTTGCAATCTCCGCAGCCTTGAACCGCTTTAAATCTGCTTCATATCTGGCTTTGGATGCTTCCATTTTCTCTTTGGCTTTCTCATAATCTGCCGTTGCTTTTTCAAGACTTTTCATCGGTTCTCCTTTCCGGACGACTGATGCAGCCGCCCTTTTTTCTTACCATCGTCCAAATCCATAGAAATGGCTCTGCCAGTATGGGGAATTGATGGACGTATACTGCACCGGATGTCCACAATGGATCATCTGACCATTGCCTACATAGATTCCGATATGCGTTACCGGCTCCCCGGCGTCGTAAGTTCCAGTAAAGAAAATCAAATCTCCCGGCTGCGCCTCCGACTGGGATACTGGTGTACAAATGTTGTACAGTCCCTGTGCTGTTAATCTTCCTGTATTCCTTACACCAGAGTTTGTTAGACAGTAGCTTACAAATCCAGAACAATCGAATCCACTTGGGGAATATCCACCCCATACATATGGTGTTCCAAGATATCTCGCTGCTTCATTTAACAAACGCTGTGCTGCTTCACTGGTATATTCATTGCCGCCAAAGCCTGCTCCTTCTCCAGTTTCCAGATAAAAGATCGGGTTTAACCGCTCTCCATTTTTCAGAAGTTCAATATGAAGATGGCTTCCTGTGGAATTACCAGTATTTCCTACAAGACCTATCTCATCACCTTTCGTGACGGATGCTCCTGCAGATACACTCCGGCTGCTTAAATGTGCATACCGCAGTTCATAGCCTTTACTGTCCTTGATCACAACATAATTGCCATAGCTGTCGTTATAAGCAGAAGTTGTAACCGTTCCGGTCAGCCCTGCCATTACTTTTGTCCCTTCCGGTGCTCCGATATCCATACCATTATGAAGCTGATTTGCTCCTGATATTGGATGAATCCTGTATCCATAATAGCTAGTCACACTGGAATACCAGTTAAAATCAACCGGTGTTGCAAACATCTGCAAGTTGCCTTTTGTATCGTTGTAGGCACTGAACAGTTCTTTCTGGAAAAATCCCAGCCTGTCCTGACAGATTGACATCAAGTTTCCACTATTTAAGGTGACATTCAGCACATCTACATCTCTTGTCCTGGTCACTTCCACTTCATTGCTTCCATTATCATCTGCCAGATAACATTCCCATGTTTGATGTCCATGTGCAGATGCTGCCGCATGACTGTCATAATAGACATCAAACTGTACACCGTATCTTGCGAAAGCTCCGGTATCTTCTACAGTATATTCGACACCATTCATAACTACCTTTGTTCCCATTGGTACAAACGGATTGGAAGCATCTACCGCTAAAGTATGATTGGCAGTTGGATATGCTCCACTAGCAGTCGGTCCTCCGCTCCAAATACCACAACAAATTGGGCAGTTACAATACCCACTGGTCACAACCTGTCCCAAAGATTCTCCAACTCTTACAGTTGCTGTCTCTGTCACAGTCTCATTGACTGCTTCTGTTTCTAACCGATACTGCAATGCAAAAAGAGCATCCAGTTCTGGCTTTACCTGTTCAAAGGTAAATTCTTCATACTTTGCTGACAAATAACTGATCAGGATAAACGGATCATGCTCAATAGGTCCGATGTTATATCGGTATTCCTCATGTCCTGGTTCTTCAGATTCCATGTTGTTGATCCGCTCCTGCAGATTAGCTTCCAGCTGTGTGTAATACAGTTCCGCTTCCCGGATTGCCTGATCCGATGACAGATAACTGGTTCCGGTATAAGTGATCACATTTTGTAAAAACACTGCAGAGCAAGACGTGACATTCGTTATGATCAGAAACATCAATCCGATCAGAACTGCTACACTGATATACACCTTCCGGTTTTCTTTAAAGAAGTTGGTGACCTTACCGCCAATCTTCTTAATATAATCAATCGTACCTTTTGTAGCTGTTCCTACTGTCTGTTCACTTCGCTTAGCTTTGGCATAATCCCGTTTGATCTGTTGCTTCTGAATCTGTTTTTTCAGCTTCTTCTGCTCCTGATGGGCTGCCGCCAGTGTCTGTTTCTCTACCTGTCTCTCCAGTCTGCTTCTCTTTCTGGAAGCCCTCTGTTTCCTTCGTCTGGCACTTCTCTGTTCCAGCCGGTAAATACCTTCGCCGCCTTCTTCCAACTTATGGGCACCTTCTACCGCCGCATTATCGTCTTCATTTTTGCTGATCTCACGGTGCAATGCTACGGAAGTTGCACTTCCTGCTTTCTTGACAACAGAAGCTTTTTCTGTTTTCACAGATTCCCCTTCACCAAACTTCAAACGGGATTTTTTCTTTCCAGGAGATTCTCCTTCATTTGCCTGATAGACCTGTGCTTTCTTGGAATGCTGCTTTGCTTCCTTTTTCTTTCTTGCTTCTTCATAAGAAAACTTTTTGGCTTTTTCTTTCTGTTTCTGATGGTGGAAATTGACTCCATCCGTATCCATCTGGTTCAATTTCTCCATATCTTTGTCATTTTTCACAGAAGCACCAGTTTCCTCATAAGCAAACTTCAAACGTTGTTTTTGTTTAGGCTTTTTGCTGCCACCGGTCTGATTTCTCCGGCTGTCTCCCCTGTTTTCTGATAGATCAGCACGTTTATCTTTCAGTCTCTCTAACTGTCCGACTTCGGATTTTTCTGCAAGTCTGGATTCTTTTCCGACTTCAGCACGGATTCTTTTTCTATTTTGCTGTTTACTACTCTGTCCAAAATCCTCACTTTGCTTCTCTGTCCGTATCAGTTCCGGTGCATCTCTGGATTTTTGCACAGAGGGACGAATATTTTTCCCACTCCGTTCAGACTGGCGGGGAGACTTATCCACAAGGTTTTCTTCTTTTTCCCCCTGTTTTCTTCCCATCTGCACATCACTGGCACGGTTACTGACACGAACAGAAGATTTATCTGTCAGGTTTTCTTCCACCAGACCATCCTTGGTCATCTTTTGGACTTTCTTGTCCCTGACTTTCATTCTCTGTTCTGCCACTACTTACTCCTCCTTCTTCGGATACCCTTTCCCTGCCTGTAATAAGCAGAGAAAAGCGATGCCGAAAACAGCACCGCCACTAAAAGTTAATACATATGAAATTGCTCGTAACATTGTTTTCTCCTTTGATTTAACCTGCTTCGGAAGTCTCCTCTAAGCGGGTTGTCATGATTTTATAGAGGGAATTCTTCGGGAATCTGTCTACAAATGGGATAATGACATTTCCATAGAACAAAAGTCCTTCCCCCTCATTACTGTTGGTTACATAGGACAGCTGGGTTGGTGAGATATTCAGCTGCTTTGCCAGAATCTGCCTGTCTCCGGAAGCCTGGTTCAGCATATAAATAAAATCTGAATTTTCAAATATATTCTCTATCTCCCTGGAAGACAATAAATCTTTTATATTCTGGGTGATTCCAGTTGGAATACCACCCCATTTACGAAATCTCTTCCATATCTCCACACTATAAGCTGCGGTCTGCTCTTCCTTCAAAAGAAGATGGAACTCATCCACATAGTATCTGGTGGACTTATGAGCAGAACGGTTCATTGTTACCCTGTTCCAGACCTGATCCTGAATGACAAGCATCCCAATCTTTTTCAACTGCTTACCAAGTTCCTTGATATCAAAGCAGACAATGCGGTTATTGATGTCCACGTTTGTCTGATGGTTAAACACATTCAAAGAACCTGTAACATAGATTTCCAACGAAGTGGCCAGTCGCTGTGCTTCTGGCTCTTCCTGTTTTCTCAGAAGGTTATATAAATCCTCCAGGATTGGCATCTTCTCCGGTACTGGATCGGCAAGATATTCCTGATATACTAACCGCACACAACGGTCAATGATGGTCTTTTCTACCGGCTCCAGTCCATTCTTTCCTCCAACAATCAGCTCACACAAAGACAGAATAAAATCTGCTTTCAATGACAGTGGATTATCTTCCTCGGAATAGTTCAGGTTCAGATCCATTGGATTGATATACTGGTCAGATACTGGCGAAACCCGAACTACCTGCCCATGCAGTGCCTGCACAAGTGCCGAATATTCGGCTTCTGGATCACAGATAATGATATCGTCTTCCGTGATCAAAAAGCAGTTTGTAATTTCCCTCTTTGCTGAGAAAGACTTACCGGAACCTGGTGTACCAAGAATCAGTCCATTCGGGTTCTTCAAACGTTTCCGATCAACCATGATCATGTTGTTGGATAATGCATTCAATCCATAATAAAGAGCTTCCCCTTCCTGAAACAGTTCCTGTGTCGTAAATGGCACGAAGATCGCTGTTGAAGATGTGGTAAGCCCTCTCTGAATTTCAATCCGATTGACTCCCAGTGGAATACAGGACATGAGTGCTGCTTCCTGCTGATAATCCAGTTGTTTTAAAGAACAGTTATATTTCTGTGCAATTCCCTGCACCTGGAAAATATTGTTATCCAGTTTCTGACGCTTCCTTGCGGTATTCATCACCAGAACCGTTACAAGAAACATTCGTTCATTTCTGGACTGCAGATCTTCCAACAGGTTCTTCGCCTCTTCTCCATAAGTCACAAGGTCCGATGGAAGCACGTCCATATCATAACCGGAACGTACTGCCCGCTTCTGCTCTTCAATCTTCATCTTATCCAGATCTGAAATCTTGCTCTTGATCATCTTGATCGCAGAACTCTGGTCAATAGACTGGATATGAATGTTGACATTGATGCTGTCATCCACATCCAGGAAATCTGCAAGCATCCGGTCTGTAAGCTCCGGTGCCAGAATCTGCAGATAACTCACACTTCCCATCGTTCTTCCCATCAAAAATGTCTGATTCTTGGAAAAGTTAAAGGAAGTCGGTGCAATAAAATCTTTGGTCTTTAATCCTGTTTCTGGAAGCATCTTATACTGGAACTTAAATGGTTCAATCCGATCCTGGTTGAACACATGATACAGAATCTCCAGCCTTTCCAGACCATTCAGGGAATGCGCCTGTGCTCCCAAAACCTTAAAGTTATTTAAGATATCTGTTTCGATTCTTTCAAGCCTTGGTCTTGCCACCTTCAGGTTTTCTGCTTCGATTCCAAAAGTGATATACTTTGTCTTTACCAGACCATTATTTCCTTTGGAAAGCTGATTTTTCAGCATAGCACGGTACTCTTCACGAATGGCATTGAAGTCATCGTTCTGATCCGGAATATCAATACTTTTTTCAAATTCTGCCACATCCACCTGCTGATTGATAAAGGACAGCTGCACACTGATGGAAGAATCAAAGTAATTTAAGAAATCACAGTAATTTTCAAATATCGTGGTCTTATCCTCATTTAGAGCAAGCTGATAGTTGATGTCATAAAACTGAATCGTCTTGGAGAAAAAGGTCTTTGTCACCTGACAGATACCATCCTGCAGCATCCGAATATACGGAATACTCTGCTGTGCAGTTGTAGGAATGTTTTTCTGTTTCCTACGATCCCGTTCCTGCTTCTTTCTACGCTTTTCCTGTTCTCTTTCTTTTCTGCTTTTTTTGTTTCTTCTTTCCTGACGGTTTCTTTTTTCCGCCAGGGA
>NZ_JAJEPR010000071.1:0-6140 GCF_020686945.1 Fusicatenibacter faecihominis
CTCTTTTGCTCTTTCGGATATTTTGCCATTCCGTACTTTTCTTCTGTATTTTATAACCATCACTAGGTGATAATATACTAGAAATACTGAATGGGAATTATGATCTAATTCCATTGTGTTATCACTCTTTTTCTTATATCGACTGACATGTGTTTACGAACTAATGTTCCTTTTCAGTATACTATATCAGGGAATAGAGAACAAGTGTTTCTTTTGTACTATAAGGACTTTTTTGAGCAGATATGCTCAGATGTGCAATTCATCTCACCACCTGAAGAGGTGGGAGAATTCTTGCTACATTTGTTAAAAAAAGGGCCGAAAGCTCATCAAAAAACTTTCAGCCCAATCATAATCATCAAAAATCAAACCACTTTTGTTTCACGGAGACTGACATAAGCGCCCTCATCCTGCTTGCAGAAATCTACCAGCTCGCTTCCTGTCACAAACCATACGCCCTCGTGGGCGCACATGAACTCCAGAAATTCACGGAGCATGGCGAAACGTCCCGGACTTCCGGTTGACTGCGGGTCCAGCTGCAGATTGTAGCAGAGGTGATGGTTGTAATGACCGGTAAACTCATCTTTCCAGTTGGAAAGCACGTTGCTGTAGTTTGCCACACGGCCCTGTCCGAAGGGGAATGCAGGCCGGTAATTGAAGGCAAAGTACGGCAGGTCAAAGTTCGCCCACTGCTGGGGAATCTGCAAAATCTTGTCGCCTTTTTCATTGGTCTTCATGAAATAAGGACGGTCGTCGTCATAGAGATCGCTGGAGTAGGTCATCCCGTACTCTCTGGCGATATCCAGAGTCTCCAGCATCAGATCTCCGATGGGAGCCCGGAAACCGGCCGGCTTCTTTCCGCAGGCGGCCTCAATGGCCTTCACGGCCTTTCCGATGCGCTCGCGCTGCTCCTCTGTGTCCAAAAGACCAAAATTCTCATATTCATAGCCGTGGCACGCGATCTCGTGGCCTCTGTCAGCGATTTCCTTGATCTTGTCCGGATAGGTCTCGGCGGTTTTGCCCGGCACGAAGAAAGTAGCTTTCAGATGAAGCTCATCCAGCAGGCCGAGAAGCCTCGGAAGACCATGAGTCATTCCGTACTGACCGAGGGACAGGGTTTTCGGCATCTCTGCCGCTTTCTTATCCAGTGACAGCCAGAAGAACTCTGCTGCGAGGTTTACGGAGATAAACGCCGCGCATTTTTTACCCTCCGGCAATTTCATTTCCTGTGCATACATACTTCTAGTCCTCCTTTCTCGGATGTGCTTTGCGCCAGTATTCGGCAACTTCGCTTCCGGTAGCCACCCATACATCCTTATGAGAGGTTACTTCTTTCAGCACTTCCTCAAGGACCAGATTTCGTCCCGGAGCTCCGGAGATCTGGGGATGCATCAGAAATGCGATGCAAAGTCCCATATCATAGTAGCCGCGGAACTCACGAAGATCATTGTCCTGTACATTCCGATAGCAACTGATTCGATCCAAACCAGCCGGTTCTGCCGGATAAACACTGTAGGCCTGAGCCACATAATCGTCCAGTTCCCATTTGGACGGAATCTCTACCAGATCTGTCTCTTTGCCGTCAAGAACCGTATAATACGGGATATCGTCTCCACGCATGGAGCTGGAATACAGAAAGCCCAGCTCATTCAGCAGATACGGTGTGCGTACATGCCAGTCTCCGGACGGAGTACGGAAGCCTTTCGGCTCCTTTCCTGTGATGTCCTTGATGATCTTCTGGGTCTTTTTCAGAATCTCCAGCTGCTCTTCCACTGTTTTCTCTACAAAACGCTCGTGGGTGTAACCATGGTTTCCAATCTCATGTCCCGCCTCATCAATGCGGCGGATCACATCCGGATTATGCTCTGCCACATAACCCGGCGCAAAAAATGTCGCCTTTACCTGATACTTGTCCAGTAAATCCAGAATCATGTCCACGCAGCGGTTCGGACCGTACTGTCCGATGGAACGGGCGCGAATCAGTTTCTCTGTATTAGGCTCGTCGGAAGACATGTTCTGCCAGATGATATCGCCGTCCAGATCGAACGTGAACATTGCCGCGCTCTTTTTGCCTTCCGGCCATAATGACTGACTCATGTTAAAACCTCCTCTTATGATATTTTTCCAGGTGTCTTTTCCTGTCCGTACTTCTTCACAGACAACTTATGTAATACAAAAACTACAACAGCCAGAAGGACTGCCGCTACCACCAGCATAACCGGGCTGTAATCCAGGCCTGCCAGAACAAACATGATACCGCAGATGACTGCTACCGTCACTGCATAAGGCATCTGAGTCTCAAAGTGATCCACATGGTCGCAGCTTGCTCCGATGGACGCCAGCACTGTGGTATCGGAAATCGGAGAACAATGGTCTCCGAAAAGTCCGCCGCCTACGATAGCAGCTGCTACCAGCGGAAGTGCAGAGCCCATATCGATGGCTACCGGAAGTCCCAGCGGCATCAGTACCCCCATAGTTCCCCAGGAAGTACCGGTTGCGAAGGACATAATCGCACCCAGGATAAACATTACCAGCGGCAGCATACTCGGCGCCAAGAAACCGGAGGATATCTTAATCAGATAGCCTGCGGTATTCAGTGTGCTGGTAACGCTGGAAAGGGACCAAGCCAGTACCAGAACGATACACATGAACATGGCGTTGGAACAGCCTTTGGTGTAAATATTTATGCACTCGGTAAAGGTGTAAAGCTTATCTTTCAGGCACATGATAACCAGAACGATGGTTGCGGCAAAGAAAGCAGAAGCAATACCGGTACGAAGGTCGCTGCCTGCTACTCTGGTATGCAGGAAATCCTTGGAGAACAGGTAAGCAAACAGAACAACCAGAAGAGTAATCAGCGGAATTACCATGGTGCTGACTTTTCCGTCTTTTTTTGCTTCTTTGTCGCTGGCACTCTCACTTCTCATCGGAACGCCGCCCTCACGAAGGGTCTTACCGGTTTTCATGGCTCTGTTCTGCGCTTTCAGCATGGGGCCGTAATCCCACTGGGTAAATGCCAGCAGGCCTGCCATAAACAGAGTCAGAATTGCATAATAGTTAAAGGGAATCGCCTGAATAAAGACATCCATACCGGATACATCGGTGATAGCCGCATTGTCGAGTTCTGCCTGAATCAGGGAAATCGTGGTAACGCCCCAGCCGATAATCGGAATCATGGAACAGATCGGGGATGTGGTGCAGTCCAGAATGTAAGCAAATTTTTCTCTGGATACACGAAGTTTCTCAGCCAGCGCCTCAAAGATCGGTCCTACGATCAGAGAGTTTCCGGTGTCGGTGAACCATACGAACAGTCCGCCCAGCCAGATACCGCCTTCGCATTTTGATCTGGTGTTAACTTTCTTAGTAACCAGATTGGTAAAAGCTCCGGCTCCGCCTGAAGACGTCAACAGGGCAATAAAACCGGAGATGATAACCATCATAAACAGAGCCTGCATATTAGACGGCTCAGATAAAGCTGTGAAAATGTGCGTGTGGGTCATTTCCAGGAAGCCCGCGATCGGGTTCCAGCCGCAGATGATGGTAGATCCTACGAAAACGGAGATAGCCAGTGAAATAACAATGTTTTTGGTTATCATCGCAAGCACAATCGCCAGCACCGCGGGGATAATTGACAAGATACCGTAATCCATTTTAGTCCTCCTCGTGTATACATGCAGTCAGGTTCTGCATTTTTTCATTTCCTTTTATAGAGTAAGCGTGCCCGTTAAAGCTCCACATTACTTTCGTTGGTAAAGGGGTGATACTGCGCCGGAATGTGCCGAAGGCCGAGGCGTACGCACATTTCCGCATAAGCAACCGCGATAAAGGCCGGATCCAGTACCTTGACCGGATATTTCCGCTCCAGCTCGTCGCCATAGCCTGCCATGCCAAGACAGCCTAAAATCACGCCGTCCGCCTGATATTTTCCCACCGCTTCCTCGCAGACCAGTTCCAGATGCTCTCTGGTCGCATTGGGATTTACCCGCATTTTCTCTGCCGGAATATCCAGAGCCAGCACGGCCTGCATTTTTTCCCGGGCGATACAGTTACGCATCATGCGCCGATAAGTGCGCGGAATATTCCAGCCTGCGCCGGTGACTACCACAAAGCGGCTGCATAAGGTCTGTGCCACGGATAACGTCACCTCGCCGGGTGCAATCACCGGAATCTTCACGTTTTCCCGGAGCGCTTCCAGGCCCACATCGCTGAAACAGTAAATCACAATGGCGTCATAGCCGTCTTTTTCCGCCTTGATGGCCATTTTGACAAGTTCCGGCGCCGCAAAGGCCTCGTCCGTATGGCAGTCCAGCTCATCCGGTCCTTTCCTGATGCAGTCCACCGAGATCTCGGTTCTCGGTGAAACTGCCGCTGACAGCATGCGCTCCCTGTCATCCATGACCGGACGCTGCATCGCCTTATCTGTCATCAATACTTTGATCTTCATAGTCAGCGCTCCAGGCTGTTCAGCCACTGTCTGCCAACCTCGATCTGACGGCGAACCTCAGAGGGAGCGGTTCCGCCAAAGGATACGCGGGCATCGACACAGCTCTTGATGCTGATATCTCCCAGAAGTTCTTTGGTCACGCGCTTGTCGATCGCCTGCAGCTCCTCATCTGTCAGATCATCGAAATCGCAGCCTTTTTTCTCGCAGGCTTTTACCATATGACCTACGATGGAATGTGCCTCACGGAAGGGGATTCCCTGTTTTGCAAAATGCTCTGCAATATCAGTAGCGTTCAGGAAACCTTTGCCCAGCTGTTTCTGGATCTGATCCATACGGAACTCGGTCTTGTCCAGCATTTTTGCAAAGATATCAATGGTGGCTTTCCAGGTATCAATGGCATCAAAAAGGCTTTCTTTATCTTCCTGGAAATCCTTATTGTATGCAAGAGCAGTTCCCTTCATAACAGTCAGAAGCTGCATCAGATCTCCGTATACACGGCCTACTTTACCGCGGATCAGCTCTGCCATATCCGGATTTTTCTTCTGCGGCATGATGCTGCTACCAGTGCAGAAGCTGTCGTCGATGGCGATATAGGAAAACTCGGAAGAGTTCCACCATGCAAACTCCTCAGCCCAGCGGGAGAGATGCATCATGGAAATGGAAGCATCGCTTAAGAACTCCAGGCTGTAATCACGATCGCTGACTGCATCCATGGCGTTCTCGGTCGGAGCCGTGAAATGTAAAAGCTCACTCGTCAGATGACGGTCAATCGGCATGGTTGTTCCGGCCAGAGCGCAGGCGCCCAGCGGGTTGTAATTCAGACGCTCCAGGGTATCAGTCAGACGCTCGATATCTCTCTTGAACATCTGGAAATATGCCATGAAAATGAAACCGATGGTAATCGGCTGTGCATGCTGCAGATGGGTAAAGCCTACGGTAATCTGATCTGCATATTTATCAGCCTTCTCAAGAATGACGCTTTCCAGATAACACAGGCTGTGCAGAATCTCATAAATCTCTTTTCTCAGATACAGACGGGTGTCCACCTGACACTGGTCGTTCCGGCTTCTGGAGGTGTGCAGTTTCTTACCCACATCGCCGATCCGCTGGATCAGACGGCTCTCGATACCCATATGAATATCCTCATCCTCCACATTAAATACGATCTTTCCATCAGCAATATCCTTGCGGATTGCTTCCAGACCCGCGATGATCTGGTCTTTCTCCTCATTGGAAACGATGCCCTGCTTGCCCAGCATCGTCACATGAGCGATACTGCCGTCAATATCCTCGTTGTACATTCTCTGATCAAAAAAAATAGATGCATTGTATCTCTTTACAATATCATCCATATCTTTTTCAAATCTTCCGCCCCACAAACTTGCCATTTGTAATTACTCCTTTTATAAATTATATTTTATTTGTGCTGCAATTGAATAATTATACGTTATGTACGCATATACGTCAATAGAAATACTGTACAAAGTTTTTTAAGTTAAAGCGTTACTATTGCCCAGTTGGAAAGTTCTAAATCTTCTCTATACTTTCCTGTTCCAGTTTTTCTCCGTGTTATAGATATATTATGATGTTGGGGTCAAAAGGTCTTTTGCCCCCAACTGATACCTACGAATTGCTCCGCTGCAAAGCAGCTCCCGCAATTCTATAAACATTCGAAATCCGCTGATTTACTGCGTAAATC
>NZ_JAJEPR010000072.1:0-6039 GCF_020686945.1 Fusicatenibacter faecihominis
GGCACTCCCCAACAAGATTCCCGCAGGGGCAAAATGAGCGATAAGCGAATTTTGGTACTGCGGTAGAATCTTGCTCTAAGAAAGTGACGGATTCCGCTGTGTAGGCTTCTGCTGATACCCTCGACGGAGAGGGCGGGGCTTCTGCCAACTTTGCGGCAATATTTTTCCCGTCATTATTACTACGCACTGGAAGAAAAATATGGCAAAGTCCCCCGGAAAATCTTTTCGTGTTTTCGTAACAGTATTTGACAAAAACGGGCGCAAAAAAACAGGAAACCTTTTTCTGATTTCCTGTTTACTGACTGCCAAAAAGGGCGGCGGTTATTCGGTTGTCATTCCCCGGAAGCAAACTTGTAGCCTATGCCTAAAACGGTCTTTATGTAGGTGGGGTTTTTGCTGTCCGGCTCTATCTTTTTCCGTAGGTTGTAAATCACGTTGACAACACTTGAATGGCAGCTATCGCTATCCATGTTCCAAACGGCTTCAAAAATCTGTTCTTGTGTGAGGACATTGCCGGGATTGGAAGCAAGGAATACAAGGGTACTGTATTCAAGGCGGGTAAGGTTTATTTCCTCCCCGTCCCTAAATACCCGGCGTTGGTGCTGCCTTATTTCCAGTCCCGGAAAAAAGAGTGTAGGAAAAACACCAAAAGACATGGTTTCCATTTTAGCTTGATTGGCAGTTATTAACGATATAATTTGTTCATATAAGTTGTTCTGATTATCTGTCCGAATTATTATTAACTTATCCATGTGTTTTCATGACCTATTCTGTCTGCGCTAGTTTTGTATGTTTAGAAGTTGCATATATCAATGGGCTAACTTCTTTTTCACAAAATAAGCTAAGTCTATGGAGTGCTCTGGTACAGGCAACGTATAAGAGATTTTTATCATCTTCATCATAGTAGTTTTGATTGTCTGCATCACAAATTAAGACGGCATCAAATTCCAACCCCTTTGACATATATACTGGTATAATGAATACACCTTGTAACTCTGCTGCACTTCCATTTCTGATTATTTGTATATCTAGTTTGTGCTTTATTTTGTTATACAAGCAGATGGAATTATTTTCAGTTTTACAAATTAATCCTATTGACTGTAATCCTTTTTCTTGGCATGATTTTACCTCTTCAACAATCTTGTCAATAAAGACTTCGGAATTATCCGCAATAAATACTTCCGGGCTATCCCCTTTCCGATTAAAACTTTTTATCTGTGGACTTTGTTCTATGAATTTTAAGCTAAAATTTAATATCTCATTCGTACAACGGAAACTTTTGTTCAACACGATAAGAGAAGATTTTTTCTTATTCAGTATTTTATGAATTTCTTCATAGAAAGATATATCCTCTTTTTTGGCAAGGGTTTGTTTCATATCCCCTAAGATTGTAAATTTAGCATTTGGAAATAATAAGCCGAATATTTCATATTGAAGCGGGTAATAGTCTTGAGCTTCATCAATGACAACCTGCTTGATATTTTTATATTCATTCGTTCCGTATATTTTTAAATATAAATAAAGCATTGCTATTGCGTCATCATAGTATATACAGCCTGCTTCCAGATTTTCTTTCGTATATTCCCGGATTTCCTTTATGCTCTCTGAGGAATTATTATTTTGCAATAAACTGAAAAAATAGGATTCATTGCTAAATAATGTTTTATACAACTCAAATATATCAATTTTTATAAATTTTTGTATTTCCTGCTTTACTAAATTTTTTTCTGCTTTATGTCCCCGTCCCTTTCCTGTTCCAAATATTAGTTCTAAAATATAATCTTCTAATTGCTCTAACTTTATGCCTAATGGAGTTTCTGTTCTTCCCAGTATCTTATCTTGTAGAGTCTGCCTGTTTACAACACATGTTCCTTCATAATAAACATCATCAAATTCTATCCATTGGCATGGAATATCATAAATAAATTTGTCTAATATTTCCCCAAAAAGTTTTGACGCTTTAAACTCGATACTGTCTTTATAAATTTTTTTTGTATTGTGAGGGAGCAATTATTTTTTCTAAAAAATCGTTCTTGGACTGAATTTTCCTGCCTTTTAACAGCATTTTTAGAATATCCTCAAATACAACGGAGATAACATTATCTTCTCCCAATTCGGGCAACACATTAGAAATATATTGCTCAAATATAGTATTAGGGGAAATAATCATAATATTATTTGCGGACAACTTTGTCTGTAATCCTTGATACATAAGATAAGCTGCCCGATGAAGGGCAATGGAAGTTTTACCGCTTCCTGCCACGCCCTGCACCATTAACAGGTCGTTTTCCATATCTCTGATAACAGCGTCCTGTTCTTGTTGTATTGTTTCAACTATCGCTTTCATTTTGGCGGTGGTATTCTGTGATAATAGTTGTCTTAAAAATTCATCAACAATCTGCACATCTGTATCAAAAAAATACTTTAACACTCCATTCTTTATTTCATACTGACGTTTTAATTTGAGTTCACCTGTTACCCGCCCGCATGGAGCGTCATAAAATGCTTCTCCTTTCATAAAGCGGTAAAAAATACTTGCAATCGGTGATCGCCAATCATAAACATACATCTCCTGATAACTGTTTTTCCGTAGAGAGGAACGTCCGATATATATTTTTTCACATTCTTCCTCATCATCAAATTTAAAATCAATACGGGCAAAATATGGTGATTTTATCATGTTTTCCAGTAAAAGTATTCTGTGTTCTTCTTCTTCATAATCTACAATTTTATCTGTAACAGGGTTCATATATTGACTTAACTCAACAAGTGCCTCAAATCCGTCAGAAGTGTATAGATTTGTAACACTATGTGTTGCGTTTTCACGAACTTCTTTTTTGGCTTCGATAATTTGTGATTTCTTTTTTTCTGCTGCTTCTTTTGCTTGTTTTAATTGTTCCTCGGCTAAAGATATAGTTTGCTTTAATCTTATTTCTTCGTACTCTCTTTCTGATTGATTATTTCCCATAAAAAATACCCTCCTTGATAAAAAACAACAGAAAAATTCTCACTGATACATTGCTAGGCTAGTTTAGCACACGTTTGCCTATATAAACAGTCTTGTAATCATGAAATTTGTATGATACTATTATGGTGGGAGAGAGAATACAAAAATATTGTATATGCAATAGTAAAAAGGTCAGTAGCCTTTCCCATTATCCCATATCTTCAGCAGACAGGAATACAAGCCCAGTAAATTCTTCTTACAGAACGTGGGAAAGCTGCACCTTAGCTTTCCATGTCCTGTGAATAGAGTTATCCATGATTCCATAGCCTGTTATGCACATTTCCATAATGCTTGTCTTTGGTTCTTTTGTTCGGAATAGTGTGGTGCTGGCGGTCTATCTCTTGTTTTCGGTTGCTTGCTTCTTTACCGTACATGAGCATTAGCACCGGGATTGTCATTTCCATATCCTTCCAGAAGGTTTACGACACCCCACACGCCAAGACCTGCGCCGATTGCGACTACAAGAGTTTTTAAAGTTGTAATTGCACTGCTAAAAAATGCCATATACATTCACCAAAACTGACTTCTTTCAGGTGTTTACGGGAATGAAAAAACACCGACTAAAAAGCCGGCGCACCTAATGTCAGTTATTCCTTTCCTCATTATTTTTCGTTCATTCCCATTGTTACTCCGACAACTCCACCTGAATTACCTCCACTTCTTCTTCGGGTTTCGGTGTGTACTGCGGATTTAACTCTTTTTCTACTTTGTATCGGTTTTTCTCATTTTCATCTGCAAGAAACCGATAATTTTTGTGTTTCGTGATATCATATTTGTCTGAGAAAAATGGTCTGGCACCACGAATCTGCAGGATACATTTTCCTCCATCCATGACTGCAATCTCATCTTCTGTCATCAGCTGTTTGCCTGTTTTCTGGTAATTCAATCCAAAGGACTTCTGATTGCTCCTCGTTTCCGAAGTGTTATACAGATCAATGGTTTCCTTACCCAGAAGTTCACTCATTTCCTTTAAGGTAGTTTTCTCTTTTTCACCAAGAAATAGTGTAGTATCACAGTTACCCAGAATGGTATCTGCACTATCCTTATACATTGCCTTTAGCTGACTCTGTGACTGCAAAATAATAGAAGCAGAGATTTCCCTGCTTCGGATAGTTGCAATCAGCTTGTCAAACTGAGGAATCTGCCCGATGTTGGCAAACTCATCAGCGATGACACGCACATGCACCGGAAGTCTTCCACCATATACATCGTCTGCCTTATCACAAAGCAAATTGAAAAGCTGTGACTGCAGCATCGCAATCACAAAGTTAAAGGTTGTATCTGTATCGGACATAATCAAGAACAAGGCTGTTTTCCTGTCCCCAATCTTATCCAGTTCCATTTCATCGTAAGACATGATCTCACGAAGTTCTGCGATATCAAATGGGGCAAGTCTGGCTCCACAGGATATCAAAATACTTTTCGCTGTCTTTCCAGCCGCCATTTTGTATTTTTTATATTGTCTGACCGCAAAATGCTGAGGTTCTTTTGCCTCCAGCTCTTCAAACAACATATCCACCGGATTCTGGTAAGTTTCATCCTCTTCACGGGTTTCACTTTCATTCAGCAGATCCAGAAGGGTGTTGAGATTTTTTTCTTCCTCTTTCCCCTCGTACCAGATAAACGCAATCAATGCTGTGTACAGCAATTTCTCTGCTTTCACCCAAAAATCTTCGGAAGCTTTTTCCCCTTCGCCTTTGGTATTAACAATGATTGTTGTAACCAGCTTCAGGATATCTTTTTCAGACCGTATATAAGCAAATGGATTGTAATGAAGCGATTTGGAAAAATTGATGGTATTCAGAACCTTAATCACATATGGCTCATGAACCACTTTTCCAGATTTATCTTTCATGATATTTCCATTCTTATCTTTCTTAGGTGGTCCCTTTGCTAACATCTTCCCACACTCTTCAATCAAAGTGCCTTTCGGATCTGTAATGACCATGGAACAGTTCATCTGCATGACCGATGGTTTTACGAAAAAACGTGTCTTACCGGAACCACTGCCGCCGATGACCACTATATTTTTATTTCTTGCATACTTCGGCTGCTTCGGTCTGCTCTCCATGGTCAGTGCTTCTGTTGCTGTCAATGGAATGTTCATCCATGAATCTTCCGACATATAAGGCTTGATATCCTCTGCGGTTCCCCATCTGGCTGAACCATACTCGATGCCTTTCCGTAATTTCTTTGCGTCTGCCTGTTTCTGCCAGACCAACACTTTCAGAACGACTGCAACAACAATACCTGCTAGCAGATCTTTCCAGTTATTGCTTAACACAAAACCAGCAAAAATCCGGTCTGCGTGTTCCATTGCATATAATAGTTTGTTCCCCATATCTTCTCCCGGACTGTTCCGGTAAAGAAAAAATGCCCGGTCTGCATAGAAAGCAGCCAGAGCATAAGGAATATTTGTAAGAACCAGTTTCTTTTTATCCAGGGCGGACAGCTTACCCCCGATTTTATTCTTCCACTTCTGCATCAGAGTTTTGCCGCTTTTCTTTTTCATCGACTCTGCTCCTGATGCCGGTTCTTTACTTTGTCCTTCGATTTCTTTGGCATCATTGCCCGGTAAGCTGCAAGACGCTTATGAATGGAAGGTTTATTCGCTTTTTGAATCTGTTTCTGGGAAAATTCACGGAAAGCAGCATTGAGTGCATCCTGATCACGTCCCTTGAAGAATACCAGATAAACCGGAGGCTCTTTGCTCTTGTCTTTTTTCAGAGCATAATTGATTCCGTATTTTCTGGCATATCGTTCAAAGGACTTGATATTTTTGTCCGTGATCTCGATATTGACCATCCCGGCATTCTGTTTTGCCAGCTCTTTTACCGTGACCTTTCCCTGTTTCGGCTGATTTTTCTGTGCTTTCTTCTCTACTGATTTCTGCTTCTGATGACGCAGATACGCAACAAGAACCTTTTTCAACAGGTCTGCTGTAATCTTAGTTGCCCGAATACAGAACGTGACCGTTTTCTGAGTTACCTCTTCCTGCATGACTTTTCCCTCCTTTCAGCGATTCAACTGCT
>NZ_JAJEPR010000073.1:0-5798 GCF_020686945.1 Fusicatenibacter faecihominis
ACTTTGGTTTTGTTCTTTAAGAACTATATTCTTTTGAACTTTCAAGGATATGTCACTGTTCAGTTATCAAGGTTCTTTGTTGCTGCCTTTGTGACAGCTTTGATATTATATCGCACACTTTCGAGTTTGTCAAGAACTTTTTTAACTTTTTTCCAAAAAGCTTTTTCTTTTTCAAACACCTCAGTGATTTTTTTATTATATCAAAGAGTTTTCTGCCTGTCAATACTTTTTTCAAAGTTTTTCCAGCCGTTCGGCTCAACAGTTAGGGATTATAACACTCTCTTTTTCTCTTGTCAACATATTTTTTTAAAAATTTATTCATTCCTGGAAATCTGATATTTATGAAAACAGCGCCGCCCTCCGTTTTCACGGATGACGGCGCTGTTTTCAGTCAGGAAATAAAGAGATTTCCAAACATTCCCATCAGAAGTTTCAGGAAGATATTTGTGTCATAGAAGACAGAAAGCACCTTATCCTGACTGATGAGGATCAATATCCGGCTGCCTGCATCGGTACCTCCCATAACTGTAAGGATGAGAAAGAGAATCCAGACGACACAGATGCCCTGGGCTGTTCCCACCAGAAGCCCTAGAACCCGATTGACCCCCTTCAGCAGGGGAAGCTCCGCCACAATATCCAGCGTCATTACCAGAAGCTTCAGGATCAGAACTGCCAGCACGAAGGTTATCATATAAGAAAGGACCCTAAGAACCAGGTTTGCCATAAAGGCTGCCAGATACCCTTCAAAACCGGATACTGCAAGGCTCGCATAGCCGGAGGCATTGTTGTTTTCCGCCAGCTGGGTCTTCAATAGATCCGGAAGGGCTAGGCTGTCAATAATCTTCGCCTGCTCGATCCGGGTGGGTTCGGTCCTGATGTCATTTTCCTCCTCGGAAGCTGTTTCCTTTTTTCCACTCAGCCGGGAAAGATTTTTCATGCTGAAAATATCCCTGCATTTATCCTCTAATACATCATAGACCGGTGTCTTTTCTTTCAGAAAATTGCTCACCGTAGGGTTGGCAAAATAGACCAGCACTGCTGCCATGATGAGAAAAGCCATGGACATCAACGTCCGGATAAAGCCTTTTCGCATTCCCCGAAGAGCGTATAGAAAGATAATCAGGCCGATGATGATCTTCAAAACCATTGTACTTTCCATATCATTTCACCCTTATCAATTCCGTATGGCCATTGCTGACAACCATATATTTTCCGAGGCCCGGCACACTGGCCACGTCCTCTACCGCCTTTTTGTAGGTCACATCCACTCGTTTTCTTCCTCTGCTGGAGTAGACCTGGAAGCCTTTATCATTGATGAGAAGAATATTTCCCTCCATCATCTTTGCCTGACGGTAATCCATATTCAAATATTTCTTTATGGTGCAGCGGCCGTTGAGATTGTAGACCAGTATCTTGTATTTATAGTCCGCCTTGTCGCTCTTGAAGATGAAACCAATCTTTCCGTCGTCATGGAAAGCAGTCAGGATCTCCTCGTCAAAATCCACGCTGACTTTTTCCGTGGGGATCTCCGCTCCCTGGCAGACGCTGAATCCGTTGCTTCTGAGAACCACCGAACGCCGCTCATCCACAAAATACACGGAAGGCGCCACCACGCCATCATAGGTCAGAAGGCTTACCTGGTTATTTTCCTCAGTCTGACCGATACTGTCAAAATTATAGAAGCCCACGCGGGTCTGAATCCCACTTTGATCCGGCCAGAGGAACGACACCATGATCTTCATTCCGTCTGGCGAAAGAGCAATATCCATCGGATAACCGGATTCCTTCACTGTGGTCCGCATCTTGGCAATCTCGCCGCCCTGTGTATCGTAAAGGTTGATCCAGGTCACATCTTCATCGGTGAGAACGGCAGCTACCACGCCCTGGCGGGCAACTTTTACCTTTTCGATCGGGAGAAGGGTCTCAAACTGTCCTTTCTGTCCTTTTTCATCGAAAATATAAACGTCAGTTCCCTGCTGATCCGCCACCACCACGGAACCCTCACAGACGTCCGCGATAGGACTCTGCATGCTAAAGGTACAGTTCCAGAGCGTCTGTCCATTTCCATCCATACAGGAGACGCCGTCGGCACTGTACTTGAACATTCGTTTTCCGAAAGCAAGATACTGGGTGCTGGAAGTGTCTGATTTTTCATAGCTGCTTAAGACCGTATAGTCTTCTTCCACCCGAAGGATGACGACCAGTACACCGATCAGAAGGACAAGAATGAAAAACGACACCAGATAGCGCTTCCAGCTATAGTCGAAAAGCTTCTTTCCTTTATTTTTCATCTTTTCTGAAATTCCATGCAAAAAATTCTTTATCTTATTCATCCTCCACACTCTTTCGTAGATTTACCTCTTTTTCGCAGAAAACTGCGGAACCAGACGCTTTTTCAGTATAGCACAGAGATTTTCCGCTGTCTATGGAAGGACCAACTTTTGCCCGGGCAAAATCGCGTTGGGGTTCATGATGCCGTTCAGGTCACAGAGTTCCTGAAGGCGGTCCGTGGAACCGTAATAGCGGTTGCAGATATCTGCCAGGGTATCGCCGAATTTCACCGTGTAGACCGCCTGGCTTGCATGGGCCGGGGCCTGATCCGGCAGAGCGGATACTGCCGCTTCCTGGCTGCTGTCTGTGATGCCAGCCGAAACCGATGCCGCCGTCTCTGCTTCTGTCTCCTGCTGTGTGAGAGCGCCTTCCTGCTGCGTACCGGCTGACTGCGCCAGGATCTGAGCGGAATCCGTATTTTCGTCCATACCGCTCTTCTGTTCTGGCGCTGTGGCTGCCTGTCCCGGAGTGCCCGTCTGCTGTCCCAGGCTCCCCTGCTGATCCATTAGAGTACCAGTCTGTACACCGGACGCTTCTGCTCCATCGCTCAGCGTATTTACCGCTTCCCCGGCATTTTCACTCTGATTTACAGCCATACCAGCGTTCTCCACATCCGTTTCCGGCTCGGAACTTTGCTCACTCTCCGTCAGAATCCCCGGAAGAAGCTCTGTCTCACCGGTTCGCCCGTCTATAACCATTTTTTCTGTCTCCACCACTCTTCCAGACACCATGGCCCCTTCCGTCATCCGCGCCATCGTCTGCTCCATCTTTTTCATCTGGTCATAATTGTTGATCATCGTGACGCCAATGACAAGGATCGTCAGTACGAGAAACGTGCTGGCTGTATACAGAAAATGCAGGGTCCGGATCTTCGGCGACTCTCTGTCGCTTTTCTCTTTCCCTGCATTTTTGACCGGCTTTTCGACAGCTGGCTCTTCTGTTTTCTCCGGCTTTTCTTTCGCGATGGTTTTCGGCTGAAGTTCCGCACCCTTCGCTTCCTCCTTCTTTTCCACTTCCGGAGTCTTCTCTTCTTTCCCTTCCGCCTGCACTTCTCTTTTCCAGAAGCTTTTCAGCGGAAGAGAGGCTGCCGACTGCTGCTCTTCGGCGATTTCTTCCTTTTCTACCGACTCTTTTTCCTGCTTCTTGGCCCCCAGAATCCGGCGGAAGCTGTGGATCGCCTCATCGGAAATGACCGCCTCTTTTTCCACAGATTTTCCAAGATTGCGGCTCACCAGATACTCCTGCATCTCGGGATTTTTCTCATAATAAATATAGTGTCCTGCCTGCTTCTGCAAAAAGCCATCCAGCGTCAGATAGACCGCTTCTTCCTGATCCAGCTCATTGTATACAACCAAAACTGCCTCTCTTCCCGGAAAATGTTCTTTGTATACATGCATGTCCTCCTCGTTTAATTCCTCCGGAATCTCCTCGGCCCGCAGGAACCAGCCGATGACGCTCAAGCCTTCAAAAGACTTTCCGGCCTCCTCCGTGACATAGTTCCAGTTTTCCTCGGAGAAATCTCCCTCGGGCACCTCCACGGCTCCGCTGATAAAATAGCAGCGCGCTCCCTTTATCCGTACCAGCTCGCCAAAGAGAACCGCTCCCTTTACTTCTCTTAAATATGCCACTGCGTAGTCTTCCAGGTAGATCCGTTTCTCTTTGCCCGGATCTCCGATCTGACGGATATTTCTTGGAAAATCCCTTTTTTCCTTTTCTTTACTGCTCATATCTTTTCCGCTCCTCTCCCTGGCCTGTCCTGCGGCAGCCACCCGTACCATTTTTCTCTGCATCCCTGATAGTACCACGAAAAATCCGCAGATTTTAGCAATCGGTGACACCTATTCAAAAAAACATTGCGACAGGAAAAGCGTTCTTTTTTCCGTATATTTTTTTCTCAGAAGGGATAGACTTTATAGCAAACGCGGAAAGGACATGTTTTATGAAAGCATTTGATGAAATTTACTATATAGATTCCAGAAAACCGGAGGCAGAGGATATCCTGGCTCTGCGCCTGTCACAGCTTCTGGCCCGATATCCTCTGCCTCCGGTTTATCTCTGTATCGGGAGCGACCGTGTGACCGGCGACTCCCTTGGCCCCCTGGTGGGAACCCTGCTTTTAAAGGTCCAGCCGACGCTTCCCGTGATCGGTACTCTGACGGACCCTGTTCATGCGCTGAATCTGAAACATACGCTATCTTTTCTCTCAGAAAAATTTCCTGGCCATCCCATCGTGGCCATTGACGCCTCCCTCGGCAGCCGCAGCCACCAGGAATTTTTCACCGTCGGTTCCGGCAGTCTCGAGCCAGGCGCCGGTGTTGATAAAATTCTCGGAAGCGCCGGAGATCTTTTTATCACGGGAATCGTCGCCCCCACAGGACCGCTCCCCCAGCTGAACCTGCAGACCGTACGGCTCTCGCTGGTCATGCGATTCGCCGAGTGTATCGCCGGAGCCGTGGCCTCTCTGACCCTTGAAAAAGAAGCCGCCTGTGAAAAACTCAGTCTTTGATATAGAGGAAAGCCACCCGTTTTTTCTCAGAGTAATCCTCGGCCGGAACGATCTCCCGAGCAGAGCACTCACCATTCTTTTTTCTGTAGGAAATGCTGACTGCCTTCTCGTGGCGATCCAGACAGCTCCTGAGATAAGTAAGGTCCGTCTTTTTCTGATATTCTTCCAGATCAAGCGGATGGATTTCTTCCTAGTACAGTGAAAATTAAGTATATGCTATATTGACGCAGGATGATTTCTTTATATGCAAGGCGGAGGAATGAGGCGTAGCGGTGGCTACGTCGATTGACGACAACGCAGCAGATGAAAAATCAGACGCAGAAGAGAGATCCGCAAGGTCTCTCTCATAAGCCCTTCTGTTGTAACAGCCAGTAAGCGTGTCCGTATTCGAGATATGGATGAGTTTTTCCCTTTCATCCGTTCGGCTACAGTGTGAAGATCCGCGAAAAGATCCGCCTGCTCCCGGTAAGCCTCGATGGCCGTCTCTTTCATGATCCGATGCATCATATCGTCGGCATTTTTATTCCATTTGCCCATTTTTTTCATCTTTTCACGGCTGGAATAGGCAATGACCGAATCCGTCTCAAGATCCACCAGATACATCCGGTGATAAATCTCCGACATGGAAGCCAGAACAGCGAACTGCTCATTTTTCTCCCGATTGGCCTTGAAAACTTTGGAAAGCATGAAGAGAATCACCGCCGACGCCAGGGCCAGATAGACTGCCAACAGAAGGATCACGGCCAGATTGCTTTCATTATCGGAAGAAATGGTAAAGGTGACGCCGATTTTCGTTGCGTCTGTCGCTCCGTAGATCTCACCAGTCTTCTGATCTGCCACATAGATACTGATACCCTCGTAACCCGGCATATTGCCTACCACAGTAGTGACATGCTCCCACCACTTAAATCTTACGATTTTGAAGTGGGGGCTTCCTGCTCGATTGCCTTTTAAGGCAAAG
>NZ_JAJEPR010000074.1:0-5669 GCF_020686945.1 Fusicatenibacter faecihominis
CGCGGGAAACATCTTATAAAGGTAGACCGTTATTTTGCATCGAGCAAGATTTGCAGTGTATGTGGACATAAGAAAAAGGAACTGGCATTGTCGGATAGAATGTATGTCTGTGAATGTGGAAACAGGATGGATCGGGATGTGAATGCAGCAGTCAATATCCGAGAAGAAGGAAAAAGAATCTATAAAGAATGTGCCTGACGGCACAAGAAAAAAATCCGTAACCGGATGAAGATAAAAAACAAAACCGCGGGACACGCGGGGATAGCCTGTTTTAGCTTTGTCTTAAAAGGCAATCGAGCAGGAAGCCCCCACTTCAAAATCGTAAGATTTAAGTGGTGGGAGCATGTCACGCGGTAGAAGTGGATTAGATTATAATGATAGTAAAACAGCATGGCGGCGTCCTCCCGTGGGCCGCCATGCCTTTAACTGCTGGGAATGACAGAAAGAAAGCAGCGGCCTTGATTTCTCAAAACCGCCACCAGTGAATATAAATTAAGCGTGAAAATGGGTCTGCCCAGCAGCGGTTTTTTTCTTTTCTGCCGCTGGGCAGATGTTTTTTCTTTAGATACATGATAAGAGGAATTTTTGAAGATTCCATAAAGATTTGAAAAATGGACGGACATAAAAGACGTCCATTACACTATCGGAAAATCAGCAAGGAAGTTTCATAGTAACCTTTGCGCCGCCGGTTTCTTTTGAATTTTCTAAAATAAGCTGACCATTATGTTGTTCCATAATCGAATTTGTAATATATAGACCCATACCAAAGTGTAACTTTGAATTGCGGCTTTGATCGCCCATATAGAACCGTTCCTGTGCGTGGCATAATGCCTCTTTAGAAAACCCCGTTCCCTCGTCTGTGACTGAAATTTCCACGAAACCGTTGTTACTCTGAACATCCACATAAAGCGTTCCGCCTTGCGGGGAGTAGTCCAGCCCATTACTGATAACATTCATAATAGCACGTTCTATCAGCACCCTATCAAATTTCAGCATTTGAGGGAGTGAAACAGTATTCATTTGCAGCCGGATTTCTTTTGTCCGGCATAGTGATTCCATATAACCGAACAAGTGCTGCATGAACGCTGGCAAGTCTATACTTTCAATATGGAGCTGATAACCAACCGCCGCCCGTGATATATCAATCAGGGTTTGAATATATGACTGCATCTGGCCGGAGCTTTCCACGACGTAACCAGCGTATAATCGTTGCTCATCATCAAGATTTGTTTCTGTGAGTAAATCAGCATTTCCTTGAATAACCGTCAGAGGCGTTTTCAAATCATGGGCAAGCGCGGCGATTTGCTCTTTCTGTGTCTGTTCGGTTTTCCATTGCCGTTCTAACGAAATTTTCAGATTATCTTTCATATCTGAAAAAGATGCAAGGACATCTTCAAACTCTTTGATTTTGGCGTGTCCTACTTCAAAATCAAGGTTTTGCTTTGAAACCTCCGCAGTTGCTTCAAAAAGCGGGGTCAGTTGTGTACGCAGGTTCTTAGCAAATCTGGCGGTCAGTATGATAATGACCAGCAGCGAATTTACAGCCATCAGGATAAACGCAAGCGTGTCAGGAGATGGAAAATATTCCGGTAGCCATGACATTGTAAATTGAGAACCAATATAATACCTTAAAACGCAAAATTCGTTTTCCCGGACAACAAGTGCAAACTGCCTCCCCGTAGCATATTCAATATATTCTCCCTTTGCGTACAGCAGGGCAATTTCTTTTTCATCATCGTCCATATTGCTGTAAAGCTCATTAAAGTTCTTGTCCAGAATTAAGTAGCCGCATCCCTGTGGAATCACAACCTTTGTAATATCCGGGGCAATCGTCAGCGTTGGAATGATCTCTTTTACCTGCAATTCACTTAGATTTGCTCTTGTAGCTAATCCAGCATTTACAGCAAGTCCCTCCAAACCAGAAGGGACAATAATTGCCGCTACCAGCATGACAATGAGGGAGATAGCAAACTGGCGAAACAATATTTTCAATGTAGGTTTCTTTTTCACTCCCATTTATATCCTATCCCCCATACGGTGCTGATCGGACTTATTTTGAAATGCTCCAATTTCTCACGAATATTTTTTATATGCGTTGAGATCGTAGAGTTATCGCCTATTCCATCAAACCCGAAAACGGCTTCATAGATTTGTTCTTTTGTAAAAACCTGTCCCCGGTTTTTCGCAAGGTATTCACAGATTGAATACTCGCTTTTGGTAAGGGGAACCGGCTGTTCTGAAACATACAGTACCTTTGCGGAAAGGTCAAATCTTATATCAGGCTCAAATGAAAGTGTGCTGTGATGCTCCCTTTTTTCTCTGCGTAAATGTGCCGCGACACGGGCGCGAAGCTCCTGAATACGAAAAGGTTTCGTAATATAATCATCCGCACCGATGCCCAATCCAAACAATATATCTTCCTCTAATGTCTTTGCGGTCAGAAAGAGAATCGGGCAGTCTACCATATTCCTGATCTGTTTGCAAAACTCAAACCCGTCTGTGCCAGGCATCATCACATCCAAAAGAATGAGGTCATAGAAATGCAGCTTTTTGATGTCTACATCATCCGCATTTTGACAGACTGTTATCAAATATCCATCTTTCCCCAAACTGTTCTTAATCAATTCCAAGATAGAAACTTCATCGTCAACTACAAGTAAGTGGGTCAAAAAATCACCTCCCGCCCCATTATACCACATTGTCGAGGTTACTCATCATTATTTTTAATGTCAGCTTTCCGATATTCATTGTTGATATTTACAGCTACGGCATTGCTTATATCCACATCCACAATACTGTAAACGTAGCCGAAACTGAAATCTTCCCCCGCCACATTTTTGAAGCGTTTCGATACCTGCCCGATTTCTTCTTGCAGTTCTGACATTTCAAGACATTCATCCGTTATGGTATATGTCAGGCCGTTATATGAAATTTCATCATAGTTTGCGGCGTTCAGCTCATAATACGGCAGAGATTCATTTAACGCCTTATTTTTATCGGCGGTATCGCGGAGCGCACCGCAGGCCGATAAGCATATAAGACTTACAAGCACAATTACCACGGCAAACAGGCACTTTTTATTCACTGTTTTTACCTCCCTCCCAACCATGAAACCAAACCAAACTGGCAATCAGCAGACAAACAGTGCAGCATACAGAAATAATCATACCGCTGAAAAAATCGGTTTTTACCTGTGCATACAGTTGGGGGCTATCCCATGCAAGCACAGTGTAATCCATAGCACGAACGCCCCAGGCCCAGGGAATATATTTCCATGTAGCGTCACCAAGCCCTGTTATCATAAGGGCAGCTATTAAACTCCCTGCAATTCCCAATCCCATAGATGCACCTTTTCCGAAGCTCATTCCCACAAACAAATGAATCAGGTAAATGGGAAGCATGGTAATCAACAATAGAATCCCTGCTTTCAGGTAAAGGCTTGCCGGAGCATCCCTATATAGTGCAGCGAATGTTCCTAACGCTAAAAATGTTGCGCCAAAAGCACAGATCATCAGAAAACCAAGTTTACCAATATACGTTGCCATGCGAGATGGGATTGTTCCCAACAAAAGCTGATAATGCCCGGCCTGATTTTCGATCTGAACAACCAGGCCCACAATAATGCCGATCAGAAACGGGAACGCAACGGCCAGCACTTCCAGATAGGCACTGATTTTGGTTGCCAGTTCCCATCTGGATATATGATAGTAACCCGCAAAAATCGCCGCACATATAATCGGAATCATGCTGTGCATATAGAGCAAAATGCTATGTTTACACTTCTGATATTCTGCTTTCCAGCAGCGAACCACAGATACCATAGTTACCCCACCTCCTTTTTCTCAAACCATCTTGCAGTTAAAAATGACAGCGCCGCAAACCAGGCCAGCGAAATGACCAATACAAGTATAATCATCCAAAATGCCATTGCCGTACTCTGATCTGCAACCGGCTCACCATTAGGCAAAATACCTAACACGGAAATCATAAGATGCGGCACCCAGCTATACGGGCAGATCATCCACAAAGAGGTTGTAGCCGTGAAAATCCCTAAAACGCTTCCAAGTCCGGCATTAAGAATAACCGTGACAAAGATACCAACTTTTTTTGATAACCATAAGCACAGCGGAACTTCCCATAGGCTTGCAATGACAATACAAGCTGTTCCGGCCGCAGCCTGGCAAATTCCGATTGTCAGGGGAATTTCGTTGATAACTAATATTGCAAAACCGCCCAACAGATTTAGCGCCAGGAAAATGAAATTCCCCACACAGGAGTAAATACCGGCCACTCCAATTTTTGCTTTCCAGACTTTGTTCTGCGAAACAGGCAATGAAGCAACGGCACGATATTTTAGTTTGCCATTATCCCGCTGTTCAATCAAGGCACAGGTGAGCGTAAGGAATCCAGGATAAAGCAGGTTATACCACCAATTATAAGAATTGAGCTGGAACCAAAGAGGGGCAAAAAAGTTCATAAGCGCAGTTACAAACGGGGCCAGAACGATCAGCGTTTTTGTGAAAGTTCTCTTATGCTTTAGGTTCTCTGCCTGAATATATGCCATCTCCATTTAATATCCCTCCTTACCATTTCTGCGAATAACATCCATAAAGAGTTGTTCCAAATCTTCACCGGCGCGAAGCTCTCCCTCATATCCAAGGACGCCGCCAGCAATGATACCCACATGATCTGCAATCTGCTGGACTTCTGACAGAATATGGCTGGACAAAATAACTGTAATCCCTTTGCAGGGAAAAGAGCGAATTAACTCTCGAAGTTCCTCAATCCCTAAAGGGTCAAGGCCGTTAGTCGGTTCATCCAGAATCAAAAGCTGGGGACTGTTCAGCAATGCAATAGCAATACCAAGCCGCTGCTTCATACCAAGAGAAAACTGCCCGGCCCGTTTCTTGCCGGTATTCGTGAGCTGGACAATTTGCAATACCTCGTTAATTCGTGCATCGTCCAGGTCGAGCAATGTAGTTCTGACTTTGAGATTTTCGTATGCAGTCAGATTTTCGTAAAGCGGGGGCATCTCAATCAAAGCACCGATATGCTCCAGATCATTCCGCTTCCACGGGTGGCCGTCAAACTCGATGCTTCCCGATGTGGGGCGCAAAATGCCGGTGAGCATTTTTAAGATCGTGGATTTGCCAGCCCCATTCGGCCCCAGCAGACCATAAACCGAGTTGCGCCGGATGTTCAGTGACACATTGTTTACCGCCATTTGCCCCTTGAAATTTTTGCAGAGGTCAGTCGTTTTCAAAATCATATCCATATAATCAAGTCCTTTCTTTGATTTTACGGATAGCATACCGGGCAATTTTGAAGATTTCATAAAGATGTTAGAGTCCGCTTGAAACAGCTAGCCTAAGACCAGCAGAAACAACCAATCTGAGTCCAACAGAAAAAGCCACTCCGAGTCCAATTAGAAAAGCCATTACCATATTAATTCATGATCTATAATGGTGTTAGCCAATGCACCATGAAAGGAGAAACATGAACGAAAATAATAGTAATGACTTGCAGACTATCATAACACAAGTCATAGAAGAAATGAAGTATATGGACTGGATCCAGCAATAGCAAAGTAACTTACTAAAACTTCCCACACCGTATCGGTGTGTTGAACCTTGAAAATTCAATATTTCAGCCAATAAAAAAGGCATAAA
>NZ_JAJEPR010000075.1:0-4694 GCF_020686945.1 Fusicatenibacter faecihominis
GTAAATGCAATGAGCAGGGAATATGTATTGAAACAGATTTTATATGGTATCAAGGATCAATATGATGCAGTCATCATTGATTGTATGCCATCATTGGGAATGATTACGATCAATGCGCTGGCTGCATCAGATGAAGTCCTCATTCCAGTTGAAGCATCCTACCTGCCAATCAAAGGATTGCAGCAGTTGTTAAAAACGATCGGTAAGGTTCGTAAGCAGATCAATCCGAAGTTACAAGTCGGTGGGATTCTGTTCACGATGGTAGATGCTCATACGAATGATGCCAGAAATAATATGGAACTTCTCAGAAATGTATATGGAAGTCAAATTCATATCTTTGATAATTATATTCCATTTTCTGTAAGAATGAAGGAAGCAGTCAGAGAAGGACAGAGTATTTTCTCTTATGATCCGAAAGGCAAAGCTACAGAAGCTTATCGGAGAGTGACGGAGGAGGTGCTGAAAGATGCCATCTAAAAAAAGAGCAACTCCCATTTCCTTACAGCCACTTGATGCGTTGTTTGGAACAAACGAAGAAACAAACAATGGAATTTGCGAGATAGAAATAGGAAGCCTTCATCCATTTCCAAATCACCCGTTTCAAGTAAAAGATGATAAGAAAATGGAAGAATTATCAGAAAGCATTACACAATATGGCATGTTGGTTCCTGGTATTGTGCGGTTGAGAGAGTCTGGTGGTTATGAGCTGGTAGCTGGTCATAGGCGAAAACGAGCATGTGAACTTGCGGGATTAGAGAAAATGCCTGTTATCATCAAAGATCTTACAGATGATGAAGCGACGGTGATCATGGTAGATTCCAACATTCAACGAGAAGAGCTGCTGATCAGCGAAAAGGCATTTGCTTATAAAATGAAATATGAGGCGTTAAAGCGTCAGGGGAAACGGTCTGATTTAACTTCTTGCCAAGTTGGCAAGAAGTTGGCGGCGGAAGAAGTCAGTCAGAATACAGGAGATAGTTCCAGACAGATTCTTCGATATATTCATCTGACAGAGTTAATCACAGAGCTTTTAGAACTGGCAGACGAGAAGAAGCTTCCCTTTAATACAGCTGTTGAAGTTTCATATTTGAGAAGTGAAGAACAACAGATATTGCTTCAGTATATGAGTAATCACAATATGGTACCGTCCTTGAAGCAGGCAAAGGAATTGAAACAGATTTCAAAAGAGCGGATGTTGACGTATTCAGAGATTGATCAGATTTGCATGAATGAAAGTACTGAAAAAGTTCAGGTGCAGATTCCGGCGAAGAAATTGAAACAATATTTTCCAGAGACATATACAAAGACTCAGATGGAAGAAATTATATTTATGCTTCTGGCATCGTGGGCAGAAAGAGAGGGTAAAGAATGAGCAATGAAGATATGGCAAGTAGAATACAAGTCTATCTGAAAAAGATAGAAAAGATACGTGTTAAACGGATGAAAAGAGAGAAGTTTAAACATTTGTTGAAAACATTAGGATTATCAGCAGGAAGGAAGTGAAAGTATGGCTTTAAAAATTGTACGAAGATATGATGCGAACGGAAGGGAGCTCACGGAGAAAGATCTGGAAACCTTTCGATTGGATTCTCCTGTGGTTAGAGAAATATTGGCAAACCTTAATCGGGAGGTGACAGAAGGAATCAGACAGAGGGAGAAAAAAGATGACGATTGAAGACGTAATTAAAAAATCAATTCTGCCGCTGGCATTTATGGTATTCTGGTTTTGGATGACAAAAACAATTATGAAAGTCAGTGGTCAGACGGATTGGTTCTGGTGGATATTTATTGCCGGATTGCCATTTGGAATACATAAAATGCGGCTGATTCTAATCCCTAGAGGAATGGATACCACAGCAACGCTTGGTATGGCTGCATTAAGTGTCATCATTGGAGCTTTGATTGGATGTATCATGATTCCAGTGTATGTAATCCGTGCGGTATACGTTTTCTTACGATATATCATCGGAAAATAATTGAATATTTGATAAGAGGCAGGTTTGCGAAAATAAAATCGTAAGCTTGCCTCTTTTTTTGTACCAAAAATCAGGCAATTCAGGGGAAATCCCTTTTGCAAATATATATACTCGGAGGATTTTTAAGATGAGAGAGCGAATTGAAAGTAAGCATGTAACAAAAGAAATCAAAAGTCAGGTGCCAGTGATTCCGGTGGAAATTGTTAAAGAAAGAGGCTGTACGTTCTGCCCGTATTATCTGGGAAATTATGAGAAACAGCCACGCTGTATGATGAAAACCTGTGCCTGGGATGATGAAAATGAACGTTTCCATCCAGTTCTTCGTGGACTAATTCCATTTTACAAAGAGAAGATGGAAAAAGCAGAAGTGAAGTTCTTGGCAATGAAAAAGATTTACACAACGCTGTTAGGAATGTTTGCCGATGAAATGAAGCAGGTAGAGTTGGAAAAAGATGAATGTTACGGATGTGCCTATGGAAAATGTGGACCATGTATCGGTATCTGTTACAAATCAATGAAAGCATAGGAGGGTTAAGCCAATGAATACAACAGTTATTTCCGGGCGATTGGTAAGAAATCCCGGATACAACGAAGTGGAGAATGAAAAAGGACTTCATAAGATTGCCAAGTTTGTTCTGGCAGTTAGAAGGAATTATTCCGATGAAGTCAGTTTCATTCCGGTAAAGGCTTTTGCAAAGAAAGCAGAATTTGCCAGAGATTATCTGATGCAGGGAACGAAGGTCATGGTGGAAGGCGAGATTGTCACAGGTAATTATGAAGATAAGGATACCGGGAAAAAGATCTATACCACTGAAGTGTATGCAAACCGGATTGAATTCGCAGGTGCAAAAATGGTTGACAGACCACCATTTCCAGAAGATGCGGAAGGGTTTTTAGAGATACCGGAGGGCATGGAAGAGGAAATGCCGTTTAGATAGAGGAGGATAAAAGATGGTTTCAGTAGATCAGGCGTATATGGTAGGGCATATGAAAAATGCCGATGGAAGTATCAATAACAAAAATGTAGTGCTGTCAGCAGCATGTGAAGCAGCGGAACTGTTCCAGTGCATGATGTCAGTAAATCAGAAATTGGAGGACTGGCAGAGATTTAACCACACTTTGGAGATGCATCTGAGAAGTGTGGAATGTGAGAAAATCCATGATATCTGTCAGGCATTATATGGAATGAAACATCCGTCCAATGAACTGGAAGGACTGTATTTGGCAAGAGAGGATGAACAGATATGCCTGCTGTACTATCAGGTATTTGTAGGGATGCTGGAAATCAATATTAATTCAGCCGAAGTGCTGTACAAACAGAAGGAGGAAATAATCAATGAGTAAGATGGAGTATATGCCGGTAGATTGTTTGCAGGTGCCAAAGATGCTGTTCCAGGTGGAAGAATTCAAAAATCTATCAAATACAGCAAAAATTTTATACAGCTTATTTCTGGATCGTTTGAAATTTGCGGTGCAGAATGGCTGGGTAGATCATAATGGAGATCTGTTTGTTATCTATCCAAAAAGCGAAATGAAGAAAGATCTGAATACGACTCGATATGGCGTAGATCAGGCAGTACAGGAACTTGTTAAGATTGGAAAGCTGGTGCGTATTGTTCAAAACGATGGAAAGGCGAACCACTTTTATATCAATGATATTTATGAAAATGAGATGGAGGAAGAATCAATGATGACATTAGACAGAATTATGGCAAATATGCAGATGGAAGAAAGAGAAATTATCATGGACAAGATGGTGGCAGCATCCAGAGATATTCTGGGAACAATTGCAGATATGGGATATCTGAATGAATATGAGACACCACTGACTCCTATGGAAGAGCGTGGCTATTACGATGAAGAAGGCAATCTTGATATTGATGCCGTAGAAGCCGATGGCTATGAGTTTGGCATGGATCTGGCATTTGGCGTGTTATCTATTTATGAAGGAAAGCCTGAACGTGTGCTGGAAATTCAGAAATATGTAAATGAGCAGTATGAGTGCTGCTCTAATAAGAAGTTTATGAAAGTTCTGGAAACAATCGCACGAATGAATGGAAACGAGGAGGTTTATATCGAGGATATGTATGTCTGCAATAAAGAAGCAAGGAATTATTATCTGAGTGAGTTAATGATGTGTTTCAACTTTGTGTTTAATGAGATGTGTCATGGTACAGGCAGTGCGGCAAATTGTGATTTCGATGTAGAAGAGTAGGAAAATATTATGGCAGATTTTGAATATTTCAGAGCAGAAGAATCTGACCAGTTTTCTTTTTTTCGGATACCAAAAGCTCTGTTCACAGAAAAAGAGTTTGCAAGCCTGTCCACAGACGCAAAGCTCCTTTACGGAATTCTGCTTGATCGAATCAGCCTATCCAAGAAAAATGGATGGATTGATAGTGATGGTTATGTCTATATCATTTACACGATCGCAGAATTGCAGGAACTATTGCGAATGTCGCATACGACAGTGACAAAGCTTCTTTATGAGCTTGACAGTGTGCATGGGATTGGATTGATTGAACGGTATCGGCAGGGGAATAATCGTCCCTCTGTCATATACGTGAAAAATTTTGTGAAACGGATTAGAGGAAAGCCCGTAAGATACTTTGCTTCTGGAACGCCAGAAACTGGAAATCCGGACTGCAAGGAATTGGAAATCCGGATTGCAAGAAACTGGAAGTCCGGAACGCAAAAAAATAGAAGTCCGGACTGCAA
>NZ_JAJEPR010000076.1:0-4688 GCF_020686945.1 Fusicatenibacter faecihominis
GTGTATCCGGCACAGAAGCAGGTGAGTCCAAAGCTCACGACTGCAATGAAATCCAAAATACTCATTGGCTAAGCCCTCCTTTCCAGTGAATACTCTTTCGAGTTTCTATGTAATTAGAGGGTTACAAATGTCCATTCCACTTTGGTTGTTGCAAAACAAGTGTCAATGGCACTCTGCAACCCTCTGTTGGAGGAGTAACCGCCTACCGTTATGGCAGCACCCATATTTCGATTATAACAGTAAAACTTGATATATGCAATATATAAAGCAACAAAAACTCCTTGGTAAACTTCAATTTTGGAAATACTAATGGCTTCACCGCAAAGGTGCAGGCCGTTTTTTATTTTATAGGAAAGACCGCCTTCGGCGCTCTCTGGAATGCCGCAGGTGGTGTTTTATTTTGGAATTCTCTTATAGTTTTATAAGAAAAAACTATATCCTGCTATAGGAAAAAGGTGATTGACGTTTTCGATTTTGTTCTGTATAATAGCGACAACACATAAATCCTAGTAAACACATATGAAAATAGGAGATATAGAATGGTTGAGAAAATTCTGGACACAGAGATAGAAGAAAAAGTTCTGAAAGCAGATCATCCGGTTATTTTGGATTTCTGGAATCAGGGATGTGGTCCCTGTCAGGCCCTGGGGCCTGTATTAGAAGAATTATCGGAAGAAGAGAAAGACATTAAGTTTTACAGCATACGGATCGACGAGGGAAAGGAAGCGGTGAAACGCTTCCGGGTCATGGCAGCACCGACACTTCTTTTTATCAAGGGTGGCACGGTGAAAAAGAAGACCATCGGCTTCCGGTCGAAAGAGAGTATTGCGGCAGTCATAGAGGAACAGCTTCGGGCATAGGAGGCTAACATGTTAAAGATAGAACACCTGAAAAAAACATTCAGCGGGAAGACGATTCTGGATGATATCAGCCTGGAAGTAAAAAGCGGCGAGATCGTTTCCATCATCGGTCCCAGCGGAACCGGAAAGACAACGCTTCTGCGCTGTGTCAATTTCCTGGAAAAACCGGACCGTGGAACCATTACCATCGATGAAGTAACCGCAGATGCGGAGCATTCGGATGGAAAAACAATCCACAGGCTGGTACAGAAAAGCGGAATGGTTTTTCAGTCCTACAACCTTTTTCACAATAAAACCGTTCTGGAAAATGTGATGGAAGCCCAGATCATTGTGAAAAAAAGATCCCGGAAAGAAGCCGAAGAGATCGCCCTGGAAAAGCTGAAAGAGGTAGGCATGCTGGAATGGAAAGACAGCTATCCCTCCCAGATTTCCGGCGGACAGCAGCAACGGACGGCCATCGCCAGAGCCGTTGCCATGCAGCCTTCCATCTTGCTTCTGGATGAGCCAACATCCGCTCTGGACCCGGAGCTTACCAAAGAAGTGCTGGAGGCCATCCGGACCATCGCCAATGACGGAATCACAATGCTGACCGTTACCCACGAGATCGACTTCGCAAGGGAACTCAGCGACCGGATCATTTTCATGGATAAAGGAAACATCGTGGAAGAAGGAACGCCGAGGGAGATCTTTAATCACCCGAGAGAACAGCGGACGAGAGAATTTCTGGAATTTCTTTTTCCCGCAGATTATCAGATATACATTTAACAAAAAGCCAAAAAGCAGGAGGAGAACTATTATGAAAAACGTATTTTTTAAACTTGTAACCACAGCAGCCGCCGCATCTCTGGTATTAGCCGCATTGCCGGTCAGTGCAGACGAAGAGGCAAAGGAAATCAAGGTGGCAGTAGCCGGAGGCTTCTATCCGATCACCTATGCGGATGACAACGGAGAGGCCCAGGGCTATGATGTGGAAGTCTTCAAGGCCGTGGACGAGTTGCTTCCCCAGTACACCTTCACCTATGAGATCACAGATAAAGAGACCATGAATGTGGGCGTGCAGTCCGGAACCTATCAGGTAGGAATTAACTCCCTGTTTAAGAACGATGCGAGAACTGCCACTTACTATATGCCGGAAAACAACGTGGGTTATACGCCGGTTGGAATCATCCACAGAGAGGGAGAAGAGATCAACAGCTTTGACGATGCTCTCGATCAGGGACTGAAGCCCTATCTGGTAAATGCATCCGGCGGTATCCGCTTTGTATACGATGACTGGAATGCAAATCATCCGGACAAACAGATCGAGTATACATTAAACACAGAGTTCAGCTATGCAGATCTCTTTGCATCCATCCGGTCAGGCGATTATGACTGGTCCGCAGATCTGATCCCGGTATTTAACCTGCAGGACAAAGATACCGTCGCAGGCCTGGTGATTTCCGATCCCGTAGCCGTGGTACCGACCTATCCGATCGTTAATCAGTCAGAAACCGAGCTGGGAGATGCCATCAATGAGGCTCTTGGAACACTGAAAGAGGACGGAACCCTCTCCAAACTTTCCGAGGATGTATTCGGATATAACGTTTTTGCTCTGGCAGAGGAAGATGAAACTGAGGCGGAGACTGAGACTGGTACCGGTACCGAGGAAGAGACTGCAGCAGAGTAAGGGCTGAGAGGAAAAAGCAGAGACGGAGGCAGCTATGGTAAGGGAAAACTTTGACATTCATTTTATTATTGAAAAATTTCCAGCGATCCTTTCTGCTCTTCCGGTTACATTGGAGATCACGGCAGTCACGCTGGTGCTTGGCTGGCTGCTGGGGCTCCTTGTGGCCTGGGGAAAGGTAAGCGGTTCGGGCTGGCTGAAAAAGTTTCTCAGGATTCTGACGGATATCATTCGCGGAATCCCCACAGTTGTCCTTCTGTACATTGTATATTTTGGTCTTCCGAAGCTTATTAATGTATCCAACTGGTCGAAAATCAGCTTTGTGGTGCTGGCTTTGATGATTGAACTAGGAACGACGAGCAGCGAGATGTTCCGAAGTGCATACAATTCCATCCAGAAAGGTCAGCTGGAGGCGGCACACGCTCTGGGATATACGGAAATCCAGAAGTTTTTCCATATCATCGTTCCCCAGGGACTGGCTGTCATCCTCCCGAATCTGGGAAGCGCGGTGCTCTCGATTATTCGGGCGACAGCTCTTGTATACACGTTGGGAATCTTCGATATTCTTGGAAAAGCAAGACAGCTGGACACCAATGTCAGCCATGTGAAAACCTTTGAAATGTATTTTTCTGTGGCGATCATCTACTGGGCCCTGGCCGTTCTGATTCAGTTTATCTTCAGCCGTCTGGAAAAACAGATGAGAAAGGAAAGTGTACAATGAATTTCAGCTGGGCGTTTATTTTTGATACAACAGGATATGTGGTCAAAGCCCTGCCGCTGACCCTTTTCCTGACGATCTTTCCGGTGACGGCAGGCCTGGTGCTGGGCTTTCTCCTGGCGCTGCTGAAAATGTATCGGGTTCCGGTGGCGAATCGTCTGGTATCCATTTACGTTTCCTTTTTCCGGAGCATTCCGCTTCTGGTGCTGCTTTTCCTGGCTTTTTACGGGATTCCGAAACTGATCAATTTTACCTTTTACGGTGGGGAACGTGTTTGGGGTTCCATTGATATGAATAAAAATGTGACCGCTGTCGGGACTTTGACCCTGTATTCCTCAGCTTTCCTCTGTGAAATCGTCAGGGGCGCTTTAAATTCGGTGGATATGAGGCAGATGGAAGCGGCTCATGCCCTCGGGATGACAAAACGGCAGGCCTATTTCCGGATCATCATTCCCCAGGCCATCATCGTGGCGCTGCCGAACTACTTTAATTTTTTCCTGGCTCTTCTGAAAGGAACCTCCGTCGTCTTCACAATCTCGGTGGTAGATATCATGGCGGCGGCAAAGCTCCAGGCGGAGTACGGATACCGTTACATAGAAGCTTACACACTGGTTGGCTTTTTCTACATTATATTAAGCATTGGTTTTTCACAGATCTTTACCCGAATTGAAAAAAACGCAAAGCTCCATATGGGCCTTGCAGAATAGAAAAGGAGACTTATCATTATGGAAAGAAAAAAACTGATTTCAAGAATTGACAGAGCACATACCACCCCGGAGCAGCAGGCAGCCATCGACCACCATATCGAGCAGGGCTACCGCATCACAAATATGAAGGAAACGCTTCTTCATAGCGTAGTATCCTTCACCTCTCTGGAGGAAGGCTCCTATGCGGTGGACAAAGCGCTGAAAGAAAAGATCGGAAACCGGGCAAAGATCCTCTTTGGCTATGCGATTTCTTCCGGAAACGAATGCCCGATCTGCGGAAACTATTTCAAATGGGTGCTGGAGGATCAGCTGGGAATCAAGGATTTTGACCATTTTGAATTTACCGATGAAGAGATGGAGCTTCTCGATTTTGCAGCAGCTCTGGTAAAAGACCCGAACCATGTGCCGGACGAGGTCTACGAGCCCCTGCAGGCAAGATACGATGAGGAGACCCTGGTTCTCATCGTCACCACAGCCGTACTGACCCTGGCCAACAACTACTGGAACAATATCGTAGGAACCCCCATCGATGATTACCTCCACGATGGCCACTATGTAGAACGGGAGCTGGATATCCAGAAAGCGGCAGCGGAGCAGAAATAATCATAGGGGATAAAAATAGTCGTCAAGGTGGCGGCTATTTTTGTATCTTATTGCTATCTGTGCCGAATGTGTATCCGGCACAGAAGCAGGTGAGTCCAAAGCTCACGACTGCAATGAAATCCAAAATACTCATTGGC
>NZ_JAJEPR010000077.1:0-4664 GCF_020686945.1 Fusicatenibacter faecihominis
GTAAATGCAATGAGCAGGGAATATGTATTGAAACAGATTTTATATGGTATCAAGGATCAATATGATGCAGTCATCATAGATTGTATGCCATCATTGGGAATGATTACGATTAATGCGCTGGCTGCATCGGATGAAGTTCTCATTCCGGTTGAAGCGTCCTACCTACCAATCAAAGGATTGCAGCAACTGTTAAAAACAATCGGCAAGGTCCGTAAGCAGATCAATCCGAAGCTGCAAGTAGGAGGTATTTTGTTTACGATGGTCGATGCTCATACGAATGATGCCAGAAATAATATGGAGCTTCTCAGAAATGCATATGGAAGTCAAATCCATATCTTTGATAATTATATTCCATTTTCTGTAAGAATGAAGGAAGCAGTCAGAGAAGGACAGAGTATTTTCTCTTATGATCCGAAAAGCAAAGCTACAGAGGCTTATCGGAGAGTGACGGAGGAGGTGCTAGAAGATGCCATCTAAAAAAAGAGCAACTCCCGTTTCCTTACAGCCGCTTGATGCATTGTTTGGAACAAACGAAGAGTCAATCAATGGAATTAGTGAGATAGCAATCGGAAGTCTTCATCCATTTCCGAATCATCCATTTCAAGTAAGAGATGATAAGAAAATGGAAGAATTATCAGAAAGTATTATACAATACGGCGTATTGGTTCCTGGCATTGTGCGGTTGAGAGAGTCTGGGGGTTATGAGTTGGTAGCAGGTCATCGGCGAAAACGAGCATGTGAACTTGCAGGATTAGAGAAAATGCCGGTTATCATCAAAGATCTTACGGATGATGAATCAACGGTGATTATGGTAGATTCCAATATTCAAAGAGAAGAACTCTTAATCAGTGAAAAAGCTTTTGCTTATAAAATGAAATATGAGGCATTGAAACGACAGGGTAAGAGATCCGATTTAACTTCTTGCCAAGTTGGCAAGAAGTTGGCGGCAGAGGAAGTCAGTCAGAATACTGAAGATAGTTCCAGACAAATATTAAGATATATTCATTTGACATTGTTACTTCCCGAACTGTTGGAAATGGCAGATGATAAGAAACTTCCTTTTAACACGGCTGTTGAAATTTCATATTTGAGAAATGAAGAACAACAGGTGTTACTTCAGTATATGAGTAATCACAATATGGTACCGTCCATGAAGCAGGCAAAGGAATTGAAACAGATTTCAAAAGAACGGATGTTGACGTATTCAGAGATTGACCAGATTTGCATGAATGAAAGTACTGAAAAAGTTCAAGTGCAGATTCCGGCGAAAAAGTTGAAACAATATTTTCCAGAGACATATACAAAGACTCAGATGGAAGAAATTATATTTATGCTTCTGGCATCGTGGGCAGAAAGAGAGGGTGAAGAATGAGCAATGAAGATATGGCAAGTAGAATACAAGTCTATAGGAAAAAGATAGAAAAGATACGTGTTAAACAGATGAAAAGAGAGAAGTTTAAACATTTGTTGAAAACATTAAGATTATCAGCAGGAAGAAAGTGAAAGTATGGCTTTAAAAAATGTACGAAGATATGATGCGAACGGAAGGGAGCTTACGGAGAAAGATCTGGAAACCTTTCGATTGGATTCTCCTGTGATTAGAGAAATATTGGCAAACCTCAATCGGGAGGTGACGGAAGGAATCAGACAGAAGGAGAAAAAAGGTGACGATTGAAGATGTAATTAAAAAATCAATTCTGCCGCTGGCATTTATGGTATTCTGGTTTTGGATGACAAAAACAATTATGAAAGTCAGCGGTCAGACAGATTGGTTCTGGTGGATATTTATTGCCGGATTACCATTTGGAATACATAAAATGCGGCTGATTCTAATCCCAAGGGGAATGGATACCACAGCAACACTTGGTATGGCTGCATTAAGTGTCATCATTGGAGCATTGATCGGAAGTATCATGATTCCAGTGTATGTGATCAGAGCGATATACGTTTTTATACGGTATATCATTGGAAAATAGAAGATTAGTTTGATAAGAGGCAGGCTTGCGAAAACAAAAATCGTAAGTCTGCCTCTTTTTTTGTGCCTAAAAACAGGCAATTCAGGGTAAATCCCTTTTGCAAATATTAGTTTGGAGGATTTTATTATGAGAGAACGCATTGAAAGCAAGCATGTAACAAAAGAAATCAAAAGTCAGATGCCGGTAATTTCACCTGAGATTATCAAAGAAAGAGGTTGTACGTTTTGTCCGTATTATCTTGGAAGTTATGAGAAACAGCCACGCTGTATGATGAAAAATTGTGCCTGGGATGATGAGAATGAGCGTTTCCATCCGATTCTTCGTAGATTGATTCCATTTTACAAAGAGAAGATGGAAAAAGCGGAGGAAAAGTTCCTGGCAGTGAAACAGATTTATACAACTCTTTTAAAGATGTTTGCAGATGAAATGAAGCAGGAAGAGTTGGAAAAAGATGAATGTTACGGATGTGCCTATGGAAAATGTGGTCCATGTATCGGTATCTGTTACAAATCAATGAAAGTATAGGAGGGTTAAGCCAATGAATACAACAATTATTTCCGGGAGATTGGTAAGAAATCCTGGATACAATGAAGTGGAGAATGAAAAAGGACTTCATAAGATTGCCAAGTTTGTTCTGGCAGTCAGAAGAAATTATTCTGATGAAGTCAGTTTCATTCCGGTAAAGGCTTTTGCAAAGAAAGCAGAATTTGCCAGGGATTATCTGATGCAGGGAACGAAGGTCATGGTGGAAGGCGAGATTGTCACGGGTAATTATGAAGATAAGGATACCGGGAAAAAGATTTATACCACCGAAGTGTATGCAAACCGGATTGAATTCGCAGGTGCAAAAATGGTTGACAGACCACCATTCCCAGAAGATGCGGAAGGGTTCTTAGAGATACCGGAGGGCATGGAAGAGGAAATGCCGTTTAGATAGAGGAGGATAAAAGATGGTTTCAGTAGATCAGGTGTATATGATAGGGCATATGAAAAATGCCGATGGAAGTATCAATAACAAAAATGTAGTGCTGTCAGCAGCATGTGAAGCAGCGGAACTATTCCAGTGCATGATGGCAGTAAATCAAAAACTGGAGGACTGGCAGAGATTCAATCACACCTTGGAGATGCATCTTAGAAGTGTGGAATGTGAGAAAATCCATGATATCTGTCAGGCAGTATATGGGATGAAACATCCGTCCAATGAACTGGAAGGATTGTATCTGGCAAGGGAGGATGAACAGATATGCCTGCTGTATTATCAGGTTTTCGTGGGGATGTTGGAAATCAATATCAATTCAGCTGAAGTGCTATACAAACAGAAGGAGAAAACAATCAATGAGTAAGATGGAGTATATGCCGGTAGATTGTCTGCAGGTGCCAAAGGTGCTGTTCCAGATGGAAAAATACAAAAATCTGTCAAATACAGCAAAGATTTTATACAGCTTATTTCTGGATCGTTTGAAATTTGCGGTACAGAATGGCTGGGTAGATCATAATGGAGATCTGTTTGTTGTCTATCCGAAAAGTGAAATGAAGAAAAATCTGAATATGACCCGATATGGAGTAGATCAGGCTGTACAGGAACTGGTTCAGGTTGGAAAGCTGGTGCGTATTATTCCGAATAATGGAAAAGCGAACCACTTTTATATCAACGATATTTATGAAAATGAGATGGAGGAAGAATCAATGATGACATTAGACAGAATTATGGCAAATATGCCACTGGAAGAAAGAGAAATTATCATGGACAAGATGGTGGCAGCATCCAGAGATATTCTGAAAACTATTGTAGATATGGGGTATCTGGATGAGTATGATTCAGAACCAATGGAAGGTGAAGAACAGGAGGATTTTGAGGATCTGGAAGAAGAGGATTTCCCAACGTCTGGTTTTGAGTTTGGAATGAACCTTGCATTTAAATATCTGCATGAAAATGAAGAAGATTTTAAAAGAGTAAGAAGACTTCAGCAATATCTTCACAGACAGTATAAAGACTGTTCAAGAAAGAGATATAGCATTATCCTGGAAGCACTTGCTTACGCTATTGATTATGATAAGAGTTTTATTTATGACTTGAGCATGGCAGATAAGAAGTTAAAAAAAATGTATCTGGAGGATTTTATGGAGGGATTCGATTATGCTTTGTATGATTCACGTTATGAAGAAAACGAAGCCGAAGAATAGGAAATAAGTTATGGCAGATTTTGAATATTTCAGAGCAGAAGAATCTGACCAGTTTTCTTTTTTTCGGATACCCAAAGCTCTGTTCACAGAAAAAGAGTTTGCAAGCCTGTCCACAGACGCAAAGCTCCTTTACGGAATTCTGCTTGATCGAATCAGCCTATCCAAGAAAAATGGCTGGATCGACAGTGATGGTTATGTCTATATCATTTACACAATCGCAGAATTACAGGAGCTGTTGCGAATGTCGCATACGACAGTGACAAAGCTTCTTTATGAGCTTGACAGTGTGCATGGCATTGGATTGATCGAACGGTATCGGCAGGGGAATAATCGTCCTTCTGTCATATACGTGAAAAATTTTGTGAAACGGAGCAGAGGAAAGCCAGTAAGATACTTTGCTTCTGGAACGCCAGAAACTGGAAATCCAGACTGCAAGGAATTGGAAATCCGGATTGCAAGAAACTGGAAGTCCGGAACGCAAAAAAATAGAAGTCCGGACTGCAA